>JBBQCU010000088.1:0-9805 GCA_038319065.1 Methylococcales bacterium | reverse complement strand
GAGTGTATGGCAAAAGGTGGCGCTGTTTGTCGCTTTAAAATAGGGTGATAAGAAAAGTACAAGGTTCAAAATACACATCTGTATTTTGAACCTTGTACCTTACATTTGACTTATTTAACTTTCAATAATCTCCAGTGCTTTTCTCGATTCCCCCTTGCCTATGGTTAACAAATCCCAAACCAGCAAAACGAATCCGGCTGCTGTCACTACACCAAAAAACAACCGCCAGTGCATTGCATTTTGAAACGATGGATGATTTTGCGCCGTAAAATAACCACCCCACGTTGAGCCTTCTACTGCACGCTCAATAAACGATTGCTCGTAACCGGCGATTAATAAGGCTATCGTCATACCCAAAACACCGGCATTCAACAAACCCAAAGCCCATTTCCAGCGCCAGGCATTCTGAATGTCACCCGCCATCCACACATCACCACGCCAGTGCTGAATGGCCAAATAGAAGAACGCAATATTAATCGTGGCATAAGCGCCAAAGAAAGCCAGATGACCATGTGATGCAGACCATTGCGTACCATGCGTAAACATATTGATTTGCGGCAGAGTGTGCATAAAGCCCCAAACGCCCGCGCCAAAAAAGTTACCGAAAGCTTGAGCAATAATCCAGGCTAATGCCGGGTGATTACCGTTTTTAAAAGAATGCGTGCCTGCATCATAAACCGCATGAACCACCATAGCGACCAAAGGAATAGGTTCAAGAGCAGAGAAAAATCCGCCGATAGTCAGCCAGTATTCCGGCGTGCCAATCCAGAAATAGTGATGTCCCAAGCCCAAAATGCCGGAACCAAACATCAGAGCCACTTCAATGTATAACCAGGTTTCTACGATTTTGCGTCTGACACCTAGCAGCTTTATTAACGACCAGGCCATAATGACGCCAACCAACACTTCCCAGGTCGCTTCGACCCACAGATGGATAACCCACCACCACCAATATTGCTCATGGGTGATGTTGGTCATATAGAACATACCGGCAACATATAAACCGGCCAATGCCACCAAATCCAGGGTTAAAACCCCGGCGATACCCGACCATTTACCTTTGCTGAAGGTCGCAACGACGTTATAGAAAAAGATCAGCATAACGACGACGATACCAATATCCGCCCAACGGGGCGCTTCAATATATTCGCGGCCTTCGTTAATAAACCAGATACTGGAATCCTTGCCGGGTCCAATCTGCACCAATAAATAAACCAGCACCACCAGGGTGACAGCCCCGGTTAGCACCCAGAAGGCGATATTGCCCAGTTTTAAGCCGACTATTTCAGTGCCGCTTTCCTCTTCCAGCAACCAGTAAACACAACCGATAAAGCCGTACAACATCCATACGATCATCGCGTTAATATGCACCATACGGTTGACGCTAAAATCCAGAATTTCATAAAGAAACCCCGGAACAATAAATTGTGTTGCCGCCAGCAAGCCAAACAGAATTTGGGCAAAGAATAAAATAACCGCAACGATAAAGTATTTAACCGCCAGTTGCCTGCCGGGGCTCAAATTGCTGCTATCCAGTTGTACCCATGCTGTAAAGTCAGAACAGCACACGCGCGATTTATCCAGTAATTCAGTTGCAGTCATGCTCATTCCTCCGCATTAATGGTTTTAAAGTTATAAGGGAAGCCATTGGTATCAATACTCGACATCCACTTTAGAAAAGCCACTATGCCTTTGGCTTCCTGTTCGGTAATCTTCAGATTAGGCATTTTGCGGTTGCTGCCAAAGGTGCGGGCATTTTTTTCCGGGTCCATTAAAAACTTCACCATCATATCTTCGCGCATTTCCTTGGAAATCCAGCCTTTATCCAGCCAGGCTTTGGTTAAATCAGGGGCGTAATAAGCGCCGTTACCCAATAAGGTATGACAATTCATGCAGTTTTTTGCTTGCGTGGTTTTTTTACCTAGGTCGACCAATTGCAGGGCTTCTTCTTCGGTGTATTCTTTACCGAATAAGAACTCATCGCCGCCGATGACCGGCATGAATTTATGCAATTCTTTGTTATATTGATAATCTATTTTTTTATTGATCACTGCGTAAGCGGGCACTCGTTTACTGCCCGCGGTAGTTTGACTTAATGAATCCATGGTCAATACCACGAGAATCAAAAATGATCCTGCGGTTACCCAGATTGCCATTTTTTTCCAGAACGATTCTGAAGCCCATAAGGGTGTTTCATTCATAGTTTATCCTCTGTTGTTGTAGTTAAATTACTGTCTGCATGTGTTTTAACACACAGATGCCAGATGCCTATCGGTGCAAAAAAATAGCCTATCAGCATTACCAAGGAAATGATCAGCCAGTAACCGTGAAATTGTGCAGCCCGAGTCAATTCTGCGACTGAACCTGTCAGTACGGTATAAGCAATATTTGCGGCAATCTTGATGCGAAGATTTGGGTTCACTTTAGACCAGGCAAACAGTAATGCGTAACTTGCACCTGCTAGTATGATTAAAGCAGACGAAAAGAACGTGATAAAGAAATCCTGTAAAGCGACGGGTTCTATCATGAGAGATTTATCTGATTTTTAGTTATTGAAAAAGCAGCAAAATTAATGACTGACTTGTTGATACAACTCAGGCTGTTCAGGGCCTTCAATAATCAACTCTGCCAATGCGCCTTTATCAATGGCGCGTGACAGGCTGTGATCAACTAATAGGTATTTGCCGGGGACTTCGGCGGTAAATTCAATCATGACCGCAGAACCGGGGGCTATGACGGTGGTTTGGACATTTTTCAGCGGCGGATTGGTGATCGCGCCATCTTGATACAAGCTGTCAAAAATGGCGCCGATGATATGGAAATTAGCGGCGACATGCGATCCGACACCGACAAACAAGCGGATTTTTTCACCCACTTTGGCTTTTAAAGCCCGCTCACCGCTGAGCGAGTTGACCCGACCATTGAATAAGAAATAGTCGGGGTGCTCTGCTAACATCTTTTCCTTGCTGAACGATTGCAGACCTTTGTCGCCGTAAGTGCCGCTGGTGTAAAAATCACCCTGCATGACGTAAAACTCACGGTCGACTTTTGCCAGGCCTTGTTCCGGTTCTACCAGGATCATGCCATACATGCCATTAGCAATATGGGTCGGCACATGCGGACTAGCGCAATGATAAACATAAATGCCCGGATGCATGGCTTTGAAGCGAAAGCTTTTTTCTTGACCCTGCTCGACTTGCATTAACGGTGCGCCGCCGCCAGGGCCGACCACCGCATGTAAATCGATAGAATGTGCCGAGTGACCGGCGGCGGCATGTTGACTCGAGGTATGTTCACTATGGGCTTCACCCGCAACACCGGGTTTACCGTGGTTCAGATGTATTTCGACCTGATCGCCCACTCTAGTGCGAATAAAGGGCCCCGGCACTTTGCTGTTATAGGTCCAGTATTGATAGGTGACACCGGGCATCATTTCGGCAACCAGCTCATCTGTATAAAGATCGATGCTGACCCGTTGGGATTGTAGCCTGTTTAAAGGGCCTGGCAAATCGTCGGCACGACGGCCGATTTCAACCCCATTGCTTTGCTGGGCCATCGCCAGTTGGTTAGGCATCGGCATGGCATGTTGCATTCCACCCCCTTCATGCTCAGCCATGTCCTGGGCTCTCATTCCCTCATGTTTTGCTTTTTCGGCTTGAATTGCATTGTATTTTTTAGCCATCGCTTTATATTTGGCTTCATCGGAACAACCTGTAATTAAGCTGCCCATAACTATTGTCAGCAATAGCACACTGGATGTTCTGTTCATGACTTTACCTTTTGAGTGATAGGCCTTTATTAACCAATACGAGAAAGGCGCACACGGCACGCCCTACTCACGTAACGACGTATAACCATCAACGTCTGCGCACTACTTGATAAGGACGTGTGACATAGCCAAGCGGAACACTCCAAACATGTACCAAACGGCTAAACGGAAATACCAGGAACAAAGTCTGTCCTAAAAACAGATGCAATTTGAAGACTAAGCCAATATCGGGTGTTAATCAACAAAAGGCTTTAAAGTTTCACAGGATTTATCGGCGCTGTTAAACATAATAACCGAGCATGTCTGCGTGATTTACGCTAATTGAAGCCATCAAGAAGGATTCAAAACACCCTGTGGAGTCATTTTGGGCCAGGGTAAAATGGGAAATAGCAGATAAACTCATGTGATATTTGCCTCTTCAATCCCATATTTCCAAGTTTTTCCAGCAATTGCGAGGATAAAAATGTCGGAAAACAGATATTTTCCGTCAGGATAGATAAAATATCAATATCACCAATTAAATCACTCTAAATCATTTACGATAAAAAGAGTGTCGCGTTGGAATGGCATACGTAAAACATATCCTTTGGGTTTTCCTCACTGTCTATTGCCCATTTTGACAGGAATCCTTGCGGTCACCCATTCAGTTGCTGTCCGATTTTAGTCTGACCATTGCCGACTATCGTATGGTTATTTTTATCCATGATCGCCCAGCTCGCTTCAAGGTTTGCTGACTTGCCAAGTTGCGTATCGAAGCGGCTAATATCGATAATTACGCGATAATCAACATCTCCTATTGAAGATCAAACACCTTTATTGCTTATATTCTGATGCTAGTTGAAAATTGACCAGGGGGGGCGGTAGCCAAAGTACTATGCAGTATTAGATTAGCCGACCAAGTTGAGATAGCGTTTTGAACTACATTTTCCCTGCTCTCCAAACCGGGACAGAATCCTATGTCCGTTATCATGCTATTTTGACGGAGATATTTCTACAAAAAGTGCATACTTTCGAAGGGATGTTATGTAAGGAAATATTTTTCCTGGCCTTCCATTCAGGCATTGTAGTATGCAATCAACATTATCTTCTCATATTCAAAACATAGACCTTCTGCTTCTTTTTGCCCTTATGGGGCTTTAAACATAGCAGATCTTTCATTTATAACCATCGGGCGCAAAGTTAAGACAAAGGGAATACTAAGACTATGAAACCATTTCAACCAAGCTCTATAATAACGATAGCATTCCTAGCGTCGCAAATAACTAACGCCGCCTGTTATGCTGCAGAACCGGCTCAATTTGCATATGCTCCGAATGTTCCACCACCCATCACTCGCACCCAGTCGACAACTGTTGAAGTCCACCTCGACGCCGGCACGAAACTGACCAACTTTGGCAACGGGCTTATGTATCGATTCTGGACCTTTAACGACCATGTGCCTGGTCCGCTCATACGGACTCGGGTGGGTGATACTCTGAAAATCTACTTCACCAATCACGATTCCTCCGGGATGCCTCACAATATCGATTTTCACGCTGTCACTGGTCCTGGAGGAGGCTCCGAGATCACCACCATCGCTCCCGGGCAGGACGCCATCGCTTCGTTCAAACTGCTAAATCCGGGACTTTATATTTATCACTGCGCCATGCCACCGATGATGGAGCATATCGCCAATGGCATGTATGGTCTCATCCTCGTGGAACCCGAAAACGGGCTACCCAAGTCGGATCGTGAGTTCTATGTCATGCAAAGCGAATTTTACACACTGCCGCTGACTGAGGGCACGAACATCCTCGCATATTCCTACGACGCTGCCGTCCGGCAACAGCCTCAGTTCGTCTTCTTTAACGGCAGGTCCGATTCTCTTTCTGGTGCAAACTCCATAAAAGCGAAGACCGGTGAGAAAGTCCGTATCTACTTTGGCAACGTAGGCCCAAATCTCGTTTCTTCATTTCACATCATTGGCACCACCTTTACTGCCTATCACGACGGTGTATTCTCCGACATTCCGCAGCACTTTGTGCAAACCACTCTGGTGCCATCCAGCGGCACGACCGTGGTCGAATTCCAAGTCGAGGTGCCGGGTACTTACACTATACTAGACCACTCGTCCGCTCACGCGGAAAAGGGTGCTAGAGGAACTCTGGATGTTAAGGGCTTTCCACGCCCTGATCTATATCATGGGCAGCGAAGCAATCCATAACAGGAGCAGGTTGTGGTAACGGGATTGCACCCGGCGCTGATCCGGTTTTATTAAAACACGGCCAAACGAAAAGACCGGCAAGAGCAGTTAACGGCATTGACGTCAGTAATCTTGCCCTCGGCACTGATAGTGACCAAAGGGTCCAGATTGGCTTCGATCAGCGAGCGGGCATAGAGTGCGGCGGCTTGTCTTCAATCAATGAGGCTGACTTTATCGCCAACATGAATCTGCCCGCCAGCACCATTGGTAGTCATCGCAATAGCAAAGGTTGGCTTTTCCTGACCGAAAGCACTCTTCAATGTTTGGAGAATGGGCAAGTCCCGTTTGCCAGAGTAAGGGTTAGCATGCGTAGCGAGACATCTGCCCTTCGGCATCACCACATCGAAGATAACCTTGCCTATGCGAACCTTTTGCCCCACCCAGCTTTGCTCTTCCCAGGCATCCAGACCTTCAATGGCGATGTTTGAGCGAAAACGGTGCTCACTAATATCTGCATCACCGACAGCAGAGGCAACAGCTGCCAGGCTTTCTCGGCTGTGTAGCGTAATTTGGCCAGCCTCGTTGTCCTGATAACGAGACGTAATCCCATCCCCAACGACTCGTAGGGGGATTCGCTCAGGGTGCGAGGAAAGTGGATTCTCGTCCAGCGGTAGCACATAATTTTCGACAGCAGCCGCAATTTTCTGACGCCCAATCTCGTCCAGCGCTTCATTAACCAAAACCGTGCCATCGATACTGATGCATAACCTAAACGCCTCATGGTCAAACCGAAGATGTAGTCGTGCGATGCCAGGTGTGTTCACTAGAGCAACGAACTCATGCTTTTTACTCCAGGCATTATCGGTCACGATTGAATTAGCGAAGCGGAAACCGAGAACCCTGTCTCCGACGATTCGCCCTTCATTGAGGACAGTTAAACTATCGCACGCCTCGGGCGTGAAGCTCTTAACAGGATAACGATATAGGGCAACGACGCATGGCATCAGACTCTCCATCTTTTGGCACGAGCAACACAATAGTCAGAACGATAGAACATAGCAGCTTATTGCATCAGTTTAAAAAAATCTTTAGGAGCTCCACAAATCGGACAAGACCAGTCATCGGGTATATCGACCCAACAGGTTCCCGGAGCAAGCCCGCTATCAGGGTCACCTTTTGCTTCGTCATAAATATGTTCACATTCTCTGCACTGATATTTTTTAAAATCGGACATGGTAATTCTCCTAGATGGGTTAGTTAATGAAAATAGATTAAATAATGCTGTCCAAGGAGTGCAACGATACTAAAAAAGGCACTATCCCTTTCATCTTTCTAGTGTTTCTGACAATCGCCGCCTAAGCATAGGGAGTAGCTCCTTCTCGAACCACGGATTTCGGTTAAGCCAAATATTATTTCGCGGACTTGGGTGCGGAAAAGGGACGATCTTAGGTCCATAGAATTGCCAGCTTCGGACAGTTTCAGTAAGTAGTGATCGTGCTTCGCTCATGTGATATGCCTATACAAACCGCTCAATAGCCAACGTAATCATCAAGATGACGCAGATGACTGAGAAGTTGATCGTACCATGCCTCTGCACATTCAGGCCGTGGCGGAAGATCACCGGATTTGCCCGTGCCGGAAAAACAAAGGCCCATTGGCAGAATAGCTATCTGCTTTGAGTCGTAAAAGATTTCGCGTGTCACGCCCATCCATTCACGCAAACGATCTCCGCTAGCATCATCGAAAGGCAAACCGTATTCATGAACTTTTCGTCCGGGCGCTTGGCTTGCAATCAACATCCGAGCCTGCGGATGTATTTGTAGAACGGGCCTTACCCCATGCGGCAGATGTGCCGCGCAAAGGGAGCAGTCATGTACTTGGGCTAGCAAAGATGCAAATAAATTTATGGGGCGACGTTCCTTGCGGCAGGCGAGCAATCAAGCTCATCCGCTACCAGAAGATGGAATAACGAAAACTTACAACCAAAGCGCAGGCCACAGGCGACCGGATACCACACCTTATACGGTCGCAGCTTGTTGTCTTCGACTTCCGCTATCAAGTTAAGAGCGTTCATCTTCGGCCTGTTCTTGTACATCGCCCCAGAATAACGCGCTGTTTTCCTGGATCACAACTGCCTGGTTATGTTCTTTGTCCTTTGCGCCATAGACAAGCGTCACGATGCCCTTGTCCAGCTCTTGCTTTATTAGCTGGATGTGCTCGTTATTGCCCTTGAGTTCATCGAGATACCGTTCCTTGAACTCTTCCCACCTGTCCGGGTTGTGGCCAAACCATTTCCGGAGCTCCGTGCTGGGGGCAATGTCTTTGAGCCACAAATCAACGCGGGCCTGCTCCTTTGTCAAGCCTCGCGGCCAGAGCCTGTCCACGAGGATGCGCCGGCCGTCATGCTTGTCCGGTAGTTCGTATACCCTTTTAATCCTGATTTTCATGGTTTACTGTTAAGCCGTTATCAGTATCCTGAAAACTCTTCCGTGCGGATGTTGTCATCGTCTACTCCGGCTTCTTTGAGTATTTTACGCATCGCATCTACCATCGCGGGCGGGCCGTCGATGTAGTAGATGGGAAGTGTCAGATCATCAATGAATTTCAGGAGCATGGTTTTATTGATAGGTCCTGTTTCTCCATGCCACTCGCGGCTGGGTTTTTCCATCTGCGTCATCGTGCCGACAAAAGTATAGTTTGGATTCGTGTCGTGAGATTTCATCAAATCATCCAGAAACGCCGCATTTTCCGGCTTTCGATTGGAATAAAAGACCAGGATTCGGTGCTGAACCTTATCGTGAGCCGCTTGTAGAACAATACTTCTCACCGGCGTAACGCCGATACCGCCGGTTAGGAAAACAGCTGGAACGCCCACCTTGTTGTGTAGCGTGAACGAGCCATGGGGAGCATCCAGCGTCACTTCCGTGCCAGGCTCCATCGTTTTTAATACCCGCTTGAACGCCGTGTCACGCATCCGGGTCGCCACCATAAGATCGTCTTCGTAAGGCGCGCTTGCAAAGGAAAACGCTCGTGTGTTGCCTTCGTCATCTTTTTCAGTAGGGTTGATCAGAGTACAGTCAGCGAATTGGCCTGCTTTGTAGGCAAACCCTTCAGGTTTTTCAAAATGAAACGTCATCGTTCCATCTGCTATTTCCCGTTTGTATTTCAGTTTGACTTTGTAATTGGGCATGGTGCCATTCCCCTTATTTCTGTTGAAAAAAAATAGCGCACGCAACCAACGGTGCATGCAGTAATCGAGCATAATAGCTTCCAATTTTTCCACTGTGAGCATTTGCTTTGCCAGTCAAAATGGAGAATAAAACATGCAAGCCAATGATCTATAATATAGCTACTGGCAAACTTCGACGATTTTTACTGGATATATTTCAAAGCCGTTTGACAGACAAGGGTTGTTTTTGTAGAGCATTTTCGGCATGGCACTCAATACACTCGAATCTGTCCTCGTCTGCCTTTCGGTAAGACTACGATTCCAGATGGACTAATATGATAGCGTTGCCGATCAGATGCGGGGAGATAGCCGATCACCGTGGCTGGTTCGATGAGATTATATCGGCCAATGATGGCGCGGCGAAGGCGGGAACCTTTGCCTATGAAGCTGTAGTCCATGATGATGCAATCTTCAATATCGACATCGGGCTCGATCATTACCTCGTGTCGGATCACCGAATTACGTATATTGCCGCCTTTGACCACGGAGCCCCCACCAATAATGCAGTTTCGAATTTCACCGCTAATGATCCTGGCTTCCGGCCCGAAATAGTGGTCCGAATAAATAGGCCAATCGGGATTGAAGATATCGAACCTCGGCTCCGGTCCAAGCAGATCCATATGAG
>JBBQCU010000087.1:0-10008 GCA_038319065.1 Methylococcales bacterium | reverse complement strand
TCAAGTGTTAAATTCATTTTATGGGCATAATTAATTTCTTATCGAGTGCCAGTAATTCAACTTGAATGGTTAGCATGGCAAGTAACTCTTATTGGATGTAGTTAGTTAGAAATCTATACCTTAAAAAAATGAATATCTTTGATTACCCAGTAGCCAAGACATAACTGTTTGCCCTAAACTCTGTCGAGAGAGGATCGGTTATACCATTCGTATTTCGGTTGAGCTCACCACGAACCGGGCTTAGCCTTTGGTCCTCATGAAATAGGTAAAGTGTTATGCATAAGCAAAGGTGTTAAATCACATCCGCAAACCAGTTTTCTGCACGTTTAAAAAACATATAGCTAAAAGGCAGTATAGCCAATGTCAGGATAATGCCGGGGTATAGCGCATTCATATCTGGCGGCAACCCTTTCAGTAATACCCGTTGAAAACTATCAATAATACCCGCCAGCGGGTTGAGTGTATAAAGCGTATACAAGTCATTTGACCATTGACCTGCGGCCTGTTCTACAATCAATTTTTGATGTACCAGGCTAAGCGGGTACATGACTGGCGAACCATACATTAACAAGGACAACAATACCGGCAAGGCCTGCGTCATATCCCGGTAATAAACATTGATGGCAGCGCCAAAAAAACTGATGGTGAGTGCAACAGTCATAGTGTAGAGAATAATTGCAGGAACCCACAAAGCATAAATAGTCGGCATCATTTTGTAAAAAATCATCATACCGGCCAAAATAAAAAAGCTGATGATTAATTCAACTATTTTGGTGACCATGGCGGTGATTGGGAATACTTCGCGGGGAAAGTAAATTTTTCTAATTAAAGCAGCATTGGAGGTGACGCTATTGACACCTTCAGACGCTGATTCCTGAAAAAATACCCAGGGAATCAACGCCGCAAAAGTGAGTATAGGGTATGGGATATCACCGGTGTCAATACCGACAAAACTTCTAACCAATGAAAATATTAACATCAGCATGACCGGTTTTAATACCGCCCACAAAATCCCCAAATAGGACTGTTTGTAACGAATTACAATGTTCTTCCAGACGAGAGCGGCAATAAGTTCGCGGTAGTTGTAAAGATTTTTGACTATTCTTATCATATTGTTTTGTTTTGAGTGCCTACAGTAATGCTTTAAGTTTTTTGAAAGCGTAGTCTAAATTTACATATTAGTGCTTATGGAATTTTAAACCGGTTGGCACGTTTGGCTAATTTTCAAGTTTTCAACAAGTCATAGTATAGCAAATGATCCTGTTTTTCTCATTGAAGCAGGGTCTTTTTCTTGATACAGCAATCTTTTATCGTTTTGTAGATCCCAAATACTTCATCAAAGCCTGGGTTAACAAACACCCGCTGAGGTTTATTTTTCATAAAATGCTTTATGAGCTAAGCGGGCTTTATGGAACAAGTCTGACCAAGCAAAAAATAGAACCATTATTGGCTCTGTTCTCGTAGGCGCGCATTCCTAACGGATTACTGTTTACCTGGGAGACAATATTATGAAAGGCTTGCCGGGTATGGCCGCAATCGTCAATACCATTGTCCGGCCGGTCGTTGTAGCGGACGTCACTTAATTTAAAATTTTTGCAAACATTGCTTGATAGTCTTCTTTCGACATAACACCGCTTACACCAGTGCGCTCATGGGCATTATCAAAGAAGTAGGTCCGTGGCAACTCTCCATACCATTTTGGATCGATTTCAAAACGCAGCTTCCGGCTGTTTTCATCGGCGAACACCCAGTTATCAACTCCATCTAATTGATGTTGCTTAAGTTTTTGTTCAATTTGCTCACTGGACGATAAATCATCAGCCGCCAGCATGATCATTTTCATGTTTGGATTGTTTTTGTGGATATCGCTCAATAGCGCCATTTCTTTCAAACAGGGCGAGCAGTCTACCGACCAGACGACCAGCATAAAAGGGTTATTGGTGTTGCTTGCCAGTAATTGCTGATAACTGCCGGAAATAAATGGCTTTAACGCAGACTGCCCGTTAGCGGATAGGTTGAATCCTGCCAACAAAACCCATATTAGGTTCAGAAAAAGTTTTTTTAGGGACATTTGTTAGATTTTTATAGAAAGTTAAAAACAATTCAGTTCAGGGAAATTAAACGATAACCTTCGGCTTTGCTATTCCACGATACATAAATACCTTCATCATTGCTCAGCAAAATTGGATAGTCTGTTTCGGCTGTGGCTTCTGCAATTGACCTGGGCTGCGACCAGGACTGACTACCATCGAGTGATTGCATTACCATAAGCTCTGTTTTTACACCGTTATATTCTGTCCAAGTCAGAATGATATGTTTTCCCTGAGCCATAATATCTGGATGGCTAGGCAGCTTCATCGGATTACCAAATGACAAGGGATTGGAAAAGTGCTGCCCCTGATCTGACGAATAGGCATAGAACAAACCCTGACGAACACTGCCTTGGGTAAACCAGGTGATATGGTATCGGCCATCATCACTGATGGAGATGGCAGGCCCCTGTTCCGGACAGGCCTCGATACTCCATTGGTCAAAAGTAACGCGTGTCACAAATGGCTCCTTACCGTCGGATGATGTTCTGATCAGACCATGATCACGAATGCCGCCGGGATAAATGAAACGCGCGATCAACACGGCTCGGCCATCTTTATCAAAAGCAGCGGCAATATGGCAACACTCACAGAGATCATCAGAAAGTTTCTGGGCGACAAAATTAAGACCATTCTGAGCGTTAATGGCTGTGTAATATAGCGTGTTTCCAGGTTTTCTCCAGTCGGTACGGTTTCGCTCGTCATGCCAGAAGACATAGGGCTGGCCCGATGAATTCAAAACTAATCGACCCTGAAAAGAATTTGCCTCAGATGCCTTGTCGCTCAATGGCGACGGTGTTGAAAAACTCTGGCCGTTATCGCTTGATACACTCAAGTATAAGGTTACCGGCTGGGCGCCCTCTGCTGCATAAACGACATAGATCCGGCCGAAACGATCCACAACGATGCCGGGCCTATTTTCCCCACTCACTTTGATGATTTGTGACTCCTTGTTGACGAGAACAGGCACACTAAAGGTTTTACCCAGGTCGGTTGAATAATCGACATAGACATGCTTTTTTTCCGGCACAATTCGCCATAACTTCTTATCCGGGCCAAATGCGGCAGTGACGAACAGCCCTCCGCCTTCAGGATAATGGCGGTAATCAGCCGCTCCGGATTTTAAATAATCCTGATTGCCATGGCTACAGGCGCTTAAGGCCAACGCGCAGCTTAGTAACAGATAACTTAACAGTAGTTGCACACTACTCACATAGAGAGACCTAAAACAACCTTTCTCAATTGTTTTTCGATTGGTATGAAAGGCTCTTTCTATAACCGGGAAATCAGGCAACTTTATCATTTTAATCAGTCCAAAATCAGCTGGAATATTTACAGCTTAAGAAATATTAGAATACGGCTACAAAACGGTAAGTAATCCGGTAGGACGGATCTGTCTGAAAACCGTTAAATTCTGTGACTATCGGCGCACCTATTGAAAGGGCTGTATTCCAGCCTTTGCCGCCAGAGAATCTGATACCCGGAGAGATATAAACCGTATTGCCACCCGAGTTTGGGTCAGTCAGTCCAGCGGTATTCTGGTAATCCTGCCACTCGCCGTTTAATTCCAGAATGGCCGTCCACGGCGCATTATTGCTGGAAGAGAAAAAGCCACTGCGAACCGGAGCACCAAAAGCATAGGAAAGGGCAAAGTTATAATCGAAAACATCGCCAAGGTTGGTTTTTTGCGTTCCTCTGGTCGCGAAGGTAAAGAGAACGTTGGTATCAAACGAAAAAGCTCCCATAGCGCGAGTGAAGGAAAGACCAGCAGAAGGGTTCCATGAACCGCTGCCGGGTTGAAAGTGCGTTTCAAAAGTGGTCCCTTTATTCGTTTGAACACCCGTTGCGCCTGTTGGCGTTTTGAGACCTATGGTCAACGATGCCTGGTTTAAATTATCGGCACTGTGGTAAAAACGATATTGTCCAAAGACAGAAACATCACCAAAACCGTTGGAGTTACCCAGCTTATCGACTGCATCGCCGTCTTCGTTCGGCTGACGCACACCCGAACGCAGTATATAAGGGACTCTGAGACCCAGCGTTAAGTCGTCGGTAACGCCATAGGCTGCAAATATCGATGGCTGTAAATAAGTATTCGAAGTGTGAACATCGCCATGTGCCTCATCAATAGCACTTTGCTTCACACTTAATAGCTGCTCATTTGAAACGCTGTCAAAATTGATGAATTGGGTCGTTATACCGCCTGCCCACATGCCGACAGGAAGCGTAATACCGCCTTGCGTGATTATGGGTGATGCTGTACCAATTCCAAAGCCCAGAGAACCATGATCGGCTTGAACTACACCACTATGAACACTGAAAGCCGACATCAGCATAGCCACCAAAGACGTTTTTTTCGATTGATTCATAACTATAATCTTAATGTTATATTAAATAAAGAAATTGGAGGCTTAGTAATGGAGCAAGAAGCTTACTTACCTTGAGTTAATTGATATTATTTGTTTTTTTACCGTTAAAATACATCTTGAATTCTGATGGGATGACAACCTATTTCCATGATCGTTAAGTTGCTCCGCCGTAAAAAGTCTTGCTATCTAAACGGTTTAAATAGATTGGTAAATAACAAGCTGCCATTTAACTGCCCTGACTATTTTTTAGCATACCGGCGTAGTAATCCATCATTTGTTTCAAAAATTCAATCAGTTGTCCTAAATAAATGATCGCAGCATCAATTTCATTTTTAATGTCATGGATGAAATTATGATGTTGGAAGCTATCTGCAACATAAAATGACATGCCGTGGTAAATAGTATTGCAGCCCATGATAATCATAATGAACGCGGCGAGCTTCAACATGATTCCCCTAAAATTGGCGCTCATCTTGCCAAAGGCCATGCTAATAAACAGCATAGTAGGCAAGGTGCCTGCCCCAAAAGTCAGCATTAACAAGCCTCCTTCCAGGATAGTTGTTGCTGACGTTGCCTTAACGGCCATGGCAAAGGTCAATGGGCACGGCATCAAGCCATTTAATAATCCGGCAATCGTTGCGCCAAGTATGGGGCCTTTTGTTCTTGATGCTGCATAACCTTTACGTAATACCTTCATCGGTATAAGCCTTACCGAACCCTGAAAAGGAATCCAGCCCAAAATTCCGAGGGCGAGTAGGATAACGACAGAACCAATAAACATTTGCAAAATGCTTTGCATTTTACCGAAAATTCCGCTGGAAACCAGAACAACGCCGAGCGCAGCCGCGGCAAATCCAACCAAGGTGTAAACGAATATCCGGGCAATTTGATAAACAAAATACGGCCATAAACTTCTTGATGGACCAGAGTTCATAAAATACCCTGAAACCAGTGCACCGCACATCCCCAGGCAATGCCCGCTACCCAATACGCCGGCCATAAAGGCCAGACCGTAATCAAATCCACCGGCGGCAGCAACGACATGTTGCATGCCCATATCCATCGTTGAGTGGTCCATTTGCAATCCTATTTTTTACTTAGCCGTAATGAATTAACAATAACCGAAACCGAACTTAAGGCCATTGCGGCCGAAGCTATCATCGGGTTGAGTTTACCCATCGCCGCAACCGGAATGGCGATAACGTTATAACCAAATGCCCAGAACAGATTTTGCTTGATGATCCTGATGGTATCGGTGCTTAACTGAATAGCCTCGGTCACTTTGGTAATATCCCCCTGCACGAGTGTCATATCTGCCGATTCAATGGCTATATCAGTACCTGTACCTATGGCAAAGCCTACATCAGCGGCCGCCAATGCGGGTGCATCGTTAATACCGTCACCGATCATGCCGACGTTTTTGCCCTCCTTTTGAAACTGATGAATAATGGCCAATTTTTCTTCGGGCTTGGCATTGGCGATAACCGTTTCAATGCCCACAATGGCAGCAATATAATTTGCCGTTTTTTCAGTGTCGCCGGTTACCATCAGGGTGTGTACGCCCAATTTTTTCAGATGTTGAATTGCATGTATGGCTTGTGGTCTTGGCTTGTCGGCTATACCAAATATAGCCGCCGCTGTTCCATTGATTGCCATCAGTACAGGTGTTTTACCCTGTCCGGAAAAATCACTGGCAGCCGCCAATAAGCCATCGACATCAACCCCTTTATCCAGCAGCCAGGCACTGTTACCCAGCAACAATGTTTCACCATCAACTTCCGCTTCGATTCCCCGCCCTGTTTCACTAAAAAAATGCGTACTTTCCTGCAAGTCAACAGACAGTTCTTTGGCATAAGCAACGATCGCCTTGCCCAAAAAATGTTCTGAATTATTTTCCGCCGAAGCTGCCAACCCGATGATTTTTTCTTCGCTCATCCGAGACAAATTCAGTAAATCAGTGACTTTTGGCTTGCCTCCCGTAATCGTACCGGTTTTGTCGAAAACGATAACATTGAGCTTGGCAGCTGTTTCAAGGCTTTCTCCGTTGCGAATATAAATTCCTTCACGCGCCGCCTGACCTGCTCCCACCATAATTGCTGCAGGCGTGGCCAAGCCCAGTGCGCAAGGACAGGCAATCAATAACACTGTGATGGCATTACCGAAAGCAAAGCTGAATGGAGCGCCTACCAGCAACCAACTGACCATGGTTAAACCCGACAGCACCATCACTGAAGGCACAAACACGGCGGAAATTTTATCCACCTGTTTTTGAATTGGTAACTTGGTTGCCTGAGCCTGATCAACCATGTGCACGATTCCGGCCAGTATGGTATCCATTCCCACCGCTGTAACCCGTATACGCAGGGCTCCACTGCCATTTATACAGCCGCCAATCACCTTATGGCCCACATCTTTTACGACTGGCAGGCTTTCTCCCGTCACCATGGCTTCATCTACCGTGGATACACCCCGAATTACGACACCATCGGTTGGAATTTTCTCGCCGGGCCGAACCAGCAACATATCATCTATAACACAATCGTCAACGGCAATGACTATTTCTTGCCCGTCACGGATGAGTGTCGCGGTTTGCGGTTGCAAATCAACCAGTTTACGGATAGCTTCACCTGCTTTGCCTTTGGCCCGCTCTTCTAAAAAGCGCCCCAATAGAACAAAGGTGATAATGGCCGCGCCCGCTTCAAAGTAAATATGTCCCCTACGTCTGAATAAGGCAGGCAAACTATAGCCATAAGCTGAACCTACTCCCAGTGCAATCAAGGTATCCATATTAGCCGTTCGTTGTTTTGCCAAGCGCCAGGCTTTGGCAAAAAATGTCCCGCCTGACCAGAAAACCACGGGGGTTGTGAGCGCAAATTGCAGCCAATGCAACCAGCGCGATGCCGGCATACTCATGCCAACAATGACAACGGGAAAACTCAAAATTCCGGACCAGATAAAACGGCGTTTAGCCATAACAATCCGCTGGTGCTCCTTTTCAATCAGGAATTTGCGTTGGGATAAGGTATCCATTGCGTAGGTTTTATAACCCAGGGTCGCAACCTTGGCGCTCACGTCGTCCCTGGTCAACTGGCCATGGACAGTCAGGGTTGATGTACCGAAGTTGACATTCGCCTGCTTGATCCCGGGATCACGATTAAGCACCATTTCAATCAGCAAGGCACAGGAAGCGCAGGTCATTCCCTCAACAGCAAGATCAACCTCATGAACCGGACCTTCAATGACTTTCATTGGTTCTTTGTGCTCATCGGCCTTTTTCCGGGCAATATTACCTAGCACCGCATTCAGTAAAATAAGTAAATTCTTTTTTGGCAAACTGACCGGATCAAACTCAATCACAACAGAGCCCAGCGCATACAAAGATCTTACTTTTTTTATTTCAGGCCGTTTTTTCAAGAGAATTTCAAATATATAACCGCGCTCTTGATCATTTTTCAAGACCGGCGACAGTATTCTGATGCGTCTGGTTAACTGATGAACCAGCTGGAAATGTTGCGGGGTAGAGGTTTGTGTATCCATAGCGAATGTTTTCAGAAATATGCCGGGGATTATGACAAGCGGTGATGGACTTGCCAGGAACTCATGTTATGCGATATGACTATTCGCACCAGTTTTCCTGTATCAGGCTCGTGTTATGAGTTGAGTGTATTTATGAAATACAGCTAACCTAATGGAGGTATTTATTTTTTTTTACGAGAACGTACCAGTAAAAAAAACATATAAAACAGAGCCATCCATTGATAACGATATTTCAAGGGTTTAACAAGCCAATTTTGCGTAATATCGTTCCAGTGCAGCTTGATAAGAAAAAGCACAAGAATATCATTTAAAAAATCAATAATGGCTTTTTCCGGGTCTTTTACAAAAGCTGTGGGCTTTTTCATACCCATCTTGCCAATGATTTTTGCCGCCTGAACTGTCTCTTTTGCATCGTCGAATTTTTCCTTGGCCCATCTTGTTGCTTTAAATTCTTCTAATTTGGCTTTAGCTTTATCCTTCCATAAAGCTGGTTTTGAAGCAAGCTTTGGTGTTAAAGCCCCATTTTTTTCCAGCTCGGCAAGCAAATGGAACAATTGCCTGGCCAATGACTTGAAATCACAAAAAGATTCGTTAAATCGGATAGATAATTTTTGCTGATTGCGATAGAGATTGACGCGGTATACGCCGTCTATTCCGGAAATGCCGTCCGTTAAAGCTTTGGCTGCATCAATATTACAAATTTGAGCAGGTATTTGAAACCTGACATGCCCGTCCACTCGATAACGCAGCACAAATTGTTTTTGGATAGACATAATTTAAATAAATCCCCTGGAAAAACAAAACGGGTGCCCTGTATTCATGAAGACAGGAAAAAACACCCGTTAATTAATTCAATCACGCTGTCAGGAATAAACCCGCTTTGAGTGAGGAATATGCAAAGTTATTCCTTGCTTTCTGCAACAATATCTTCCAGATTTTCTTTTTGTTGTAACACGAAATCTTTACCCGCATCCACCACTTTGGTGGTGCTGGAAATTATTTCTTTTCTGTATTTATAGACCAGATAGCCGGTTACCAAACCCAAGCCAAAAACCAGAACCGGATGTTTTGCGACATTACTCATTAATCTACTCCCGGTATGCACCGTAGTTGAAACAATTGACCCCTTCACAACTTCTTTAGCCACAGAATTGGCTGCAATACCATGTGCTTGTTTCATATCGATTTTTCCTTAACAATGTTAAAACTTGGCGTAAATTAATCCTGCTTGGATTCACTCAAAAGCTGATCTTCATTTAGCAATTGATAAATACCCTTGCACCCTTCACAACAGAACGCTTTTTCACCTTCTTTAGTTTTCAATGTAAAGCCAGACGTTTCAACGGGTAAACCGCAAAGATCACACGCTTTTTTATTATCAGTCATTATTTTAAGTATATTATTTAAGCTGCCTGCTATATTAGCAAAATATGAATTTGACTACAACAGCCCGGAATTTGCCCTTGGCCGGGTATTGATGGCTCCATTAGCCGACGGATGGAAAAAACCTATTTAAATTCCCTAATCCCATCTACTTTGACAGGATTCTCCTTGAAAGAAGCCGAAGAACTCAGGGAGGGCTTTTCCCTGAGGGAGAAGGGTTCGTGGATTTAAGCCAACAGTAATGAGGCTAGGGGAGAGAGGGGATGTAATTTTCAAGTTATTTTGTAAATATTTGTAGCTAAAAACCTGAACCGGCTAAAGCAGATAGTCCTAAGTTTTAGACTTTTTTTTTCGGGAATGTTGAACGACATAATTAATCAGGCCGCTTTTGAAACGTCTGTCGCACCACTGACTGCCCGATTCGAGGCCTTCATAAGGGCTATTCTTAATGCCCCGGTCAAACTTGCTCCCAAGCCAAGCCTGACTGCCAAAGCCGGCACTAAAATCATGGATGCAACAACTAAACCCGTGCCCAGTAACAAAGAGCCATTATTGATATTTTTAACTTCTGTGCGTGCTAATTGCTGATTCATTATTCACCTCTGCTATACAATTAATTAACCAAACAT
>JBBQCU010000086.1:0-10071 GCA_038319065.1 Methylococcales bacterium | reverse complement strand
TTATAAAGAAATCTCTTCTGCGGTAAGGAGCCGAATTTATCAGCAAATCGATGGTTTAAAAAGTTTCAAAGAACCTCGATAACATCTCCTCATATCACTCTATACACAGTCATTATTGGAGCAATAGACACTAGGTGTTGGCTAACTGGCTATCTTTTTTTCTCTCTCTTAGAACCTTACAGTCATTTGGGGCGAATCTATCCCCTCTGTATTATTGAACTTTGCATCTTTTAAATTATCTTCATTTTTATGTTTTTAGTTCCTGACTCTGTAGTCCGATTTTTTCACCGCATGGCGTCACCTCCTCATTTTTACGCTTTCACTGAACGGTTAATGCCATGGCTAGTGGTCATTTTTCTGTTGTTGACCGCGGCAGGGCTTTACGGCGGCTTGTATTTGGCCCCAGCCGATTACCAGCAGGGCGATAGTTACCGAATTATTTATATTCATGTTCCTAGCGCATGGATGTCATTATTTATATATGTGGTCATGGCAATTACCGGCGCGATTGGTCTGATATGGCGGATTAAACTGGCAGAAATTGTGGCCATCAGTAGCGCGCCTATTGGTGCCAGTTTTACTTTTATCGCTTTGGTTACCGGATCATTATGGGGAAAACCCATGTGGGGAACCTGGTGGGTCTGGGATGCGCGCCTAACGTCTGAATTGATTTTGTTGTTTTTATATTTGGGTGTTATCGGTCTATATGGCGCGATTGACGATAAGCGTGTTGCGTCCAAGGCCGTGGCCATATTAGCCCTGGTCGGTGTAGTTAATATACCGATTATTCATTATTCTGTTGAATGGTGGAATACCTTGCACCAAGGGCCTACAGTGACCAAAATGGATAAGCCATCTATTCATGTCAGTATGCTGATCCCTTTGTTGTTAATGGCATTGTCTTTCAATGTTTATTATTTTATCGCGTTGATACAGCGGGCGCGTGTTGAACTTTTACAACGTGAGCGGACAGCACAGTGGGTCAAAAATAGGGTGTTGGAGAACAAGCTATGAGTGTGCAAGAATTTTTTGCCATGGGCGGTTATGCCTTTTACGTCTGGACCTCATACGGTCTTACTTTAATTGTACTGCTAGCCAATATTATTATTCCTGTTGTGCAGCGTAAACAGTTTTTTCGTCAAAGCTTAAAGCAAAAAAGGTAACAAATTATGAAACCAGCCAGAAAACAGCGTTTAATTCTTATAACCTTGATGGTGATCGGCGCGAGTATAGCGACGGCATTCGCTTTGAAGTCCTTTAATGATAATTTGATGTACTTTTTTTCGACGACAGATGTCGTGGAGGGTAAAGCTCCCAAGGACACCTTATTTAGACTTGGCGGCATGGTCATTAAAGGCAGTGTTGAAAGACCCGGTGACGGGATGATGGTGCGCTTTAAACTAACTGACTTTAGTAAAGAAGTGCCAGTCGAATATACCGGCATATTGCCGGATTTGTTCAGGGAAGGGCAGGGTATTGTTGCGCATGGCAAGTTAAATAGCCAGGGTGTGTTTATTGCCGAGGAAGTGCTGGCCAAGCATGATGAAAATTATATGCCGCCGGAAGTGAAAGGCAGTTTAAAGAACCAGTCAATGCCCATCGAAGATAAATAAAGTGTTTTATCGAAACAATCTATGAATAATCCGAAAATGACTTATTTTCCAATGAAAGATGTCATTTATTGGGCAATGACATAATGAAGATAAGGTGGCAAGCATGGAATTAAGCCCTATTAAAATTAAACGCGGAGAAAAATTTAAGAATATGGTTATGGATAGAGAGCATAAAGGTTTAAAACAATGATCCCGGAACTAGGACAATTTTCACTGATTCTAGCCTTGTGTATGGCGCTGGTGTTAGGCACCTTACCTATCATCGGAGCATTTCGCAATCAAGCGGGCTGGATTTCCGTTGCTAAGCCCGCCGCATTTTTACAGCTATTATTTATGGCGGTTTCATACGGTTGTTTAACCTACAGCTGTTTGACGCATGATTTTTCGGTCAAGTACATTGCCACTAATTCCAATACCGCTTTGCCTACGCTGTATTTAATTTCAGGGGTTTGGGGCGCGCATGAAGGCTCATTATTATTATGGGGCCTGGTGTTAACGATATGGACAGCTCTGGTGGCTCAGTTTAGTAAAAGCATACCTGACGCTACCGTGGCACGGGTGCTGGGCGTAATGGGACTGGTTTCTATCGGCTTCATCCTGTTTTTATTGCTGACTTCCAATCCCTTCGATCGCCTCTTTCCGGCGCCTTTGGAAGGTCGCGACTTGAATCCCTTGTTGCAAGACCCAGGTTTGGCAATACATCCACCCATGCTGTATATGGGTTATGTCGGTTTTTCCGTAGCCTTTGCATTTGCTATTGCCGCCTTGCTTGAAGGCCGTCTGGATGCTGCTTGGGCGCGTTGGTCGAGACCGTGGACCAACATGGCCTGGATGTTTTTAACTTTCGGTATTGCCTTGGGCAGCTGGTGGGCTTATTACGAACTGGGCTGGGGCGGCTGGTGGTTTTGGGATCCGGTGGAAAATGCCTCGTTCATGCCCTGGTTGGTGGGTACCGCGTTAATCCATTCATTAGCGGCCACTGAAAAACGCGGTGTGTTTAAAACCTGGACTGTTTTACTGGCAATTTTTGCTTTTTCTTTAAGCCTGTTAGGTACATTCCTGGTGCGTTCGGGCGTCTTAACTTCTGTACATGCCTTTGCCAGCGATCCCGCTCGAGGTTTGTTTATACTGATTTTCCTGGCTGTCGTTGTGGGCGGTTCGCTGTTGCTCTATGCCATCAGAGCGCCTTACGTCAAGAGTAGCGCGACCTTCGATCTCGTTTCCAGGGAATCCGCGATTTTACTTAACAATGTTCTTCTGGTGGTAACCGCATCCAGTATTTTACTGGGCACGCTGTATCCATTAGTGATTGATGCTTTGGGATTAGGCAAGATTTCTGTAGGTCCTCCTTACTTTAATGCGGTGTTTATCCCATTGATGGCTCCGCTGGCGATTGCCGTGGGCTTAGGTATGTTATTACGTTGGAAAAAGGACTCCATCAGTGAGCTGGCATTGCGGGTGCGCTGGATTATTGCCGGCTGTGTCGCAGGCGGCTTGCTGATTCCCCTGTTGATGCCTTTTTATTCATGGGGTGCGGTTTTAGGCTTAACGCTGGCATTGTGGACAGTTGCTATTACTGTGTTGTCTTTTATTGATCGAATAGGCCCTAAAGGATTTTCATGGCAACGGCTTGAAACAATACCCGCCGGTTTCTATGGCATGACCTTGGCTCATTTAGGTATCGCGATATTTGTGACAGGTATTACCTTAACATCCGTTTACAGTGTTGAAAAAGATATCCGCATGGCGCCAAGCGATACTGTAGATATGTCCGGCTATCTATTTGAGTTTCACGGCGTTAAACAAACCCAAGGACCCAACTATGTCGCTCAACAGGCGTTTGTAACAGTCAGTCACGAGGGCAAGCAGGTTGCCCAACTTGAACCGCAAAAACGCGTTTATCAGGTGCAAACCATGCCGATGACCGAAGCGGCCATTGATGCCGGTTTATTCAGGGATTTATTTGTCGCCATAGGTGAACCTTTGGGTGATCAGGGAGCGTGGAGTCTTCGGATTTATTACAAATCCTTCATCCGCTGGATATGGATGGGTGCGGTATTCATGGGCGTAGGTGGTTTGTGCGCGGCTTGTGACAGGCGTTATCGAGTTACCAGATTACCAACAGATGGCCAATGAATATAAATGAAAACAAAAGATTTGCTTTATTGATCGATGCCGATAACGCTCAAGCGAAAGCAATTGATGCCATATTAACCGAAGCAGCCAGATACGGAGATGCAACCTCACGGCGTTGTTATGGTGACTGGACAAATACACAACTCGGTTCATGGAAAAGTGTACTCAATAAACATGCTATCCAGCCTCTGCAGCAGTTTGCTTATACCTCAGGTAAAAATGCCACTGATTCTGCATTAATTATTGATGCAATGGATTTACTTTATACCGGTAAATTTAATGGTTTTTTTCTGGTTTCCAGTGATAGCGATTTTACTAAATTAGCAACTCGCCTCAGAGAAGGTGGGCTTGAAGTCATTGGAATTGGTAAACGGTCAACGCCTGAAGCTTTTCGTGCGGCGTGTAATAAGTTTATTTTTACCGAAACCATCATGGATGAAGAGAACATTTCTGATGAAATCAAGAAAAATGGAAAATCTGTGGAAACAAGCACAACTGTTCCACAAAATGGTAATACTGCTATTTCTCCTCCTTTCCAAAATGGAAAAAATCCCCAGTCAGCTAAAAATGCAGACCCATCGAAAGATAAGAACTTGAAAAAGCTGATCAAAGAGGCTATTGAATCAGCATCTGAAGACGACGGGTGGGCAAATTTAGGTGGAGTAGGTTCTTATATTCCACGTTAGATAGTTCATTTGATCCGAGAAATTATGGTTTTGCCAAATTCGGTAAGTTAATCAGATCGCTAGATTATGTAGAAGTACAACAAAAAAATATGGATAGTGGTTCAAATACTTTTATCCGATATAAAGATTCTCTAAGCAAATAAAAAAAATGAATGAACAACTCATTACTTCAAAAATTCAGCAAATTAATTCAGAAAATCTGAAACAGGAACTCCTGTTTTTTTTAGATTACTTACTGGCTAAACAATTTACTGATAAAAAGGCCGAAAAAAGAATTCCTAAATTTGGCTGCGCCAAAGGGACATTTAAAATGGCAGATGATTTTGACGAGCCCTTGGATGATTTCAAGGACTATATACCATGAATTTATTGCTCGACACGCATACGTTGATTTGGCTTTTAGAAGGTGACGACAACTTAAGTACGACTGCAAAAGAACAGATTGAAAACCCTGCTAATACTAACTTCGTAAGTGTCGCAACGTTTTGGGAAATTGCAATCAAAGTCAGCCTTAATAAGCTTGAAATGCAAATATCAATACAAAATTTAAAACTGCTTATCTGGGAGAATGGCATTGAGGTTTTGCCGATTACTATTGAAAACACTTTGTACGTCAGTCAATTGCCTTTTTATCATAAAGACCCGTTTGATAGATTATTGATAGCGCAAGCAGTGAATGAACACATGATATTGGTTAGCAGAGATGAAGCAATGCATCTTTATAACGTGCAAACTATTTGGTAAAAGTTAAATGCTTAAATACATCATCCCTTTAATACTATTCATCATCCTGGCGGTGTTCCTGGCACTGGGCTTAAACCTTAAACCCAGTGAAATTCCTTCGCCGTTTATTAACAAACCCGCGCCGGTCTTTTCCGCACCGAAGCTAAATGCGCCCGAAGAAAAACTATCACCTGCCGATTTAAAAGGCCAGGTCTGGCTGTTTAATGTCTGGGCATCATGGTGTGTTTCCTGTCGTGCTGAACATCCGGTACTTAACCAGTTTGCAAAGGAACACGCGGTTGTTATTGTCGGCCTGAATTATAAGGATGAACCGGATGACGCCAAAAACTGGCTGAATACTTTGGGTAATCCCTATAACGTCAGTATTATGGATCAGGATGGACGAATCGGCATTGACTATGGCGTTTATGGCGTGCCGGAAACCTTTGTCATTGATAAAAAAGGGCTGATTCGTTACAAACATACCGGGCCGGTTTCTGCTGAAGATGTACAGCAAACCTTCCTTCCTCTGATTGCCAAATTACAAGCTGAACCCTAATGAAGCGTTTATTGTTTATATTTCTGTTAATGATGTCCTGTAACACTTACGCAGTCGACACTCATCAATTGCCTGATCCGAAGCAGCAAGAAAGCTATGAGACTTTAACCAAGGAGTTGCGCTGTCTGGTGTGTCAAAATCAAACCATAGCCGACTCCAATGCCGAACTGGCCGGAGATTTGCGGCGGCAAGTATATGAAATGCTGCAACAGGGCAAATCCAAACAAGAAATCATTCAGTTTATGACCGATCGATACGGGGACTTTGTTTTATATAAACCACCTTTCAAGGGAAAAACGAGTGTGCTTTGGATAGCGCCGGTAGTTTTTTTATTAATGGGTTTAATCACGGTGTTTTTCGTTATCCGGCGTAAAAAAGCCGCCGGAAATCTGCATTGCGAAGCCGGTGCTTTGGAAACTGATATTGAAAAACGGAAAAAAATACGCAGTTTATTAGAAAAAGGTGATCCCTCTTGAATATGTTATTTTTGCTGATTGCCAGTGTCCTGATCTTAATCGCTTTCCTGTTTATCCTGCCGCCCTTATGGCGCAAACAAGCCATTCAAGATGCTGACCTTGATCAGCGCAACATCCTGATTGCCCAGCATCGATTAGCGGAGCTTAAGGAAAACAGACGCTCAGGTGGAATAAGCCAGGCTCAATATGAGGAACAGCTAGCCGATCTTGAACAGGCTTTGAGTGATGATCTCGACATAAAAAGCCATGTAAGCTCAACACAAAGCCAGGGCAGGTGGGTAGTTTATGTACTGGCTATTGGTATTCCTTTGCTGGCGGGGTCGCTTTATATGACATTAGGTAATTATGAAGCCGTCAGTCACAGCGCTGAAATGGCGGTAGACCCGGAGTCACTCAAGCTTGCACAAATTAACAAGATGGTTGATGGTTTGGCCGAGAAGTTAAAAAACAAACCTGATGATGCTCAAGGTTGGTTAATGTTGGGCCGCTCCTATAAAGTATTGGACCAATTTCCTAAAGCGGTTGATGCGTTTGCCAATGCCTACCGCCTGTTAGGCGATCAAGCTGAAGTCATGTTGCTTTATGCTGACGCTCTCGCTTATGCCAGTGACAAAAATCTGGCGGGGAAGCCCACTGAACTGATATTTAAGGCCTTGGCCCTGGAGCCGGACAACTTGACTGCCTTATGGTTGGGCGGTATGGCTAAAGCCCAACAGGGTGATGCTGCCTCTGCGATAAAGTTGTGGAAAAAACTCGAAGCGTTATTGCCGCCAGGATCGGACTCCCAGCAAGAAATAAAAGGGTTACTGGCTAAAATAGAAACCGAGGCGCCACAAGCTTCAGCAAAGCCAGAAGCCACGCAAAAAGCCAATGCTTCGACTGTTGCAATTAATGTGCAGGTCAGTCTGGACCCGGAATTGCAAAAATCGGCCAGTCCGGGCGACACTGTTTTTATTTATGCTCAAGCGCTTTCCGGTCCTAAAATGCCTTTAGCGATCGTTCGTAAACAAGTTTCCGATTTGCCGTTAACCGTCAGCTTGAATGATTCGATGGCGATGATGGCCAACATGAAATTATCAAATTTTGCCAATGTTAAATTACTGGCACGTATTTCCAAGTCCGGCAATGCCATATCACAGCCGGGCGATTTAATCGGCGTTATAGATCAAGTTGCTTTAACGGATAAGGGCAGCCATAAAATAGTCATCAACGGACAAGTTAAATGATGGATCAATCTATCAAGTTCGATCTCGCCCTTATCAATCGTTACGATAGAGCGGGGCCACGTTATACCTCATACCCAACGGCATTGGAATTACATGAAGGCTTTGGTGATAAAGAGTATCGCCGGCATATTGCAAAATCCAATGCCGGAGGTGGACCCTTATCGTTATATTTTCATGTTCCTTTTTGCGATACGGTTTGCTTTTATTGCGCCTGCAATAAAATTATCACTAAAAACCGCAAACATGCAGAACCTTACCTGGCAAATCTGTGCAAGGAGATTGCCATGCAAGGTGATTTGTTTGATTGCAACCGGGTTGTGAAACAACTGCACTGGGGCGGTGGTACGCCGACGTTTTTAAGCTATGAGCAAATGAATCAATTGATGACGGTAACCCGTGAACATTTTTCGTTAAAAGATGACGATAGCGGTGAATATTCCATAGAAGTTGATCCCAGAGAAACCCATTCCCGTACTATCAAACAATTGCGTGAACTGGGTTTTAACCGGATAAGTCTGGGCTTGCAGGATTTTGACCCTGCCGTGCAAAAAGCCGTCAATCGCATTCAAAGTGAAGAACAAACCTTTGGTGTTTTAGAAGTGGCACGTGCGGAAGGCTTCCGGTCAACCAATATCGATTTAATCTACGGTTTGCCGTTGCAAACAGTAGCGACCTTTGCCCTTACCCTCGATAAAATATTGGCGGCAGAACCTGATCGCTTCTCGATTTTCAATTATGCCCATATGCCGACCCGGTTTAAAACACAACGGCAGATTAACGATGCCGACATGCCCAGCGCTGATGTCAAGCTGGATATTTTGCAAATGGTCGGGCAAAAACTGACAGCGGCGGGTTATGTCTACATCGGCATGGACCACTTTGCCAAGCCTGATGATGAACTAGCTATTGCCCAACGAGAAGGCAAGCTGTATCGAAATTTCCAGGGTTACTCTACGCATTCGGATTGTGACCTTATCGGTTTGGGTATCACGTCCATAGGCAGGGTAGGGGATGCATATATCCAGAATGTAAAAGAGCTGGACGAGTACGATTTGCTGATAAGTCAAAACAAATTGGCTGTTTTTAAAGGGTTTGAACTGGATGATGACGACAAGTTACGCCGTGCCGTGATTACCCAACTGATATGCCATTTTGACCTGACCTTTGTGGCCATCGAACAAGAATTTTCCATAAACTTTGCCGATTATTTTGCGAAAGAACTCCATGCCTTGAAGCCTATGCAAGCCGATGGCTTGTTAGCCTTATCAGAGGAAGGCATTCAGGTATTACCGGCAGGACGCTTATTGATTCGCAATATTTGCATGGTATTTGATAAGTATCTGGCGCAAAAACAACAGCAGCAGTTTTCAAAAGTTATCTAAGCCGCCGTATGAATATTGAGCGAATAATAGAGCTGGAAATAAAGGCAGCTTATCAAGAAGACTTGCTGCAGGAATTGAATAAGATAGTGAGTCAGCAGCAGCAACAGATAGATCGGTTGGATGAAACGTGCAAATTGCTGAATGATCGCATTAAAAGTTTGTCTATTGATAGTGGCAGTGGCGAGAATATTGAGGAAATACCGCCGCATTACTAGAAGGAGTTGTAAGGGGCTGTCGCTGCCAGGTCACCCCTCACGTCGCTCTGTGGTTTAACGTCCTTCACCGGCAGTTCAAAGGCGTCAATATCGTGATCAGGGCATTTATACAGTCTATAGACTTCGAAAGTGTTAAAAATCGTGCAAAACTTTCCAGGGTCCTGGTGTCAATTTATCTTTATTTTACAATCAGGTCAGTTTGCACAGATTTCACATTCTTCTGGCTATTGGCCACTCCTATCGCTCTGCCGATGCTTTGTCCGGAATCTACGGTGCCACTTAACTTCACTACGCCATTTACCGTAGATACCTCAATTTGAGAGGCCTTAAGCAAAGGGTCATTCAAAATTGCTTCCTTGACCTTCATGGTAATAATCATCGAATCATCAATGTCTTCCTTACCGGTTTTGGCATTCTCATTTGCGTCTTTCAGTTCTTGATCTGCATTTTTGGTCGTTTTTTCAATCTGTAGCTCAGCATTTTCAGCCTCCCGATCAATTATTTGTTCTGCCTTTGCTAATTCTTTTTTAGATGCGTCAGCCGATTTGTCGATAGATTCTTTGGCTCTGTCTGCCTTCTGATCTAATAACTCCTTTGCAGCTTCAATTTTTTGATGGGCCTTTTCAGTCGCTTGCTCAATATTTTGCTCAGTGCTTTTAGCTGCACGATCGATTTTTTGGCCTGCCTTTTCTGCGGTTCCCTCTTGTTGGCAACCAGCTAGCCCGAATACAACGGATAAGCAGGTAATTACAAGAACGCTATTTGCTGAAATATTTTGTTTGTACTCATTGGTCATTTTCATCGGGTATTCCTTTGTGTTGGGTTTTTTTTAAAGTGTAACAAGTGGCATAACGGCTGCTGCCATTAAATGAAGAAAGATCAACTCTTCTGAACAAGCGCAAGGCGCTAAAAACTGACGCAAATTTTAGCGGCAAGATCAGGCGTAGTCTGTACGGTATCGTACATATCTTGTTCCAGGCAGGCACCTAACTGTTCGTGAAACGGGCTTAACTTCGAACTTGATTGATATTGACGCAGATAAACCGGATATTGAA
>JBBQCU010000085.1:0-10073 GCA_038319065.1 Methylococcales bacterium | reverse complement strand
TGAAAACAGCATATTTAAACGTTGTTCAGGCGCGGGCATACGCCTTAATAAATAACGTATGTCTTTAATGAAACCTAAATCAAACATCCGGTCAGCTTCATCCATCACGGTGACTTGAACATTGTCCAGGGTGAAAGCGTTTTGCTTGTAAAAGTCAATAATACGGCCGGGCGTACCGATGATAATATCAATATTGGATTTTATAGTATCCAGTTGTTTCTGATAGTCAGTGCCGCCGTAAATTAGCGCAAATTTTAAAGCAAGATGTTTACTCAGCAGTAAGGCATCCTTATGAATTTGAATAGCTAATTCGCGCGTTGGTGCGATAATAATGCCTCTGGGGTTTTTAATCTGCTCACTTTCATCATTGATTAAGTGCTGAAAAGCGGCCAGCAAAAAGGTGGCGGTTTTACCCGTCCCGGTTTGCGCTTGTCCTGCAATATCCTTGCTGCGCAGCAATAAGGGTAATGCCTTATCCTGAATCGGCGTGCAATGATTAAAGCCTGCATCGTTTAACCCGTGCAGTATAGAATCAGACAATTCAAGATTACTGAAGCGCGTTTTAGTTAAATGGGTATTTTTCATAGGCTATAGCATAACGTAAAAATCAAATTGGTTGAAATCGATTGAGACAAATTAAGACGAAATTGATTGACTAGACGCTTCATCCCTCCTATAGTTTTAATTTTTTGAAATTTGGAGAAATAGTGTGAGCGATTCTGTCCTTCATGTGAGTGATAGTGAATTTAACGAAACTGTTCTTAAAGCTGACGGTCCTGTACTGGTTGACTATTGGGCTGAATGGTGCGGACCATGCAAAATGATTGCTCCGGTTCTGGATGCTGTTGCCAAGGAATACGAGGGCAAATTGACTGTTGTTAAAATTAATATAGATGAAAATCCACAGACACCTCAACACTACGGCGTACGTGGTATCCCAACACTTATGCTTTTTAAGGATGGCGAAGTGGAAGCCACTAAAGTAGGTGCATTAACAAAATCAGAACTTGCCAAGTTTATTGATAGCAACATTTAAACATGTCCCCCTTTATTCAGACCTGTCACAAAAGTTGGACGGGTCTGAATACTTGAGTTATAATTTTGCGGTGCGATAGCCCTGCGCACTCAATTATATCGTCCGATAAATTACACCCCTGAATTCTAAATCCTATCCCGGTCGTTACGGTGTTGCACCCTAACTACATTTCTTCGAGTTGCCTTTTTTATGAATCTTACCGAGTTAAAATTAAAACAAATAAGTGAAGTTATTGAAATCGCCGAGTCCCTTGGGCTTGAAAATGTTGCCAGATCGCGTAAGCAGGATTTGATTTTTGCCATCCTGAAAAAACAGGCAAAAGCCGGCGACGATATTTCTGGCGATGGCGTGCTGGAAATTTTACAGGATGGTTTTGGTTTTTTACGGACTCCTGGCTGCTCCTATTTGGCAGGTCCGGACGATATTTATGTATCACCCAGTCAAATCAGGCGATTTTCCTTAAAAACAGGCGATACGATAAGCGGAAAGATCAGGCCTCCTAAAGACAACGAACGCTATTTTGCAATGCTCAAAGTTGATCAGATCAATTTTGAACCTCCGGAAAATACCAAAAATAAAATTACTTTCTCAAACCTGACTCCTCTATTTGCAAAACAACGGTTTGTTCTTGAGCAAGGGAACGGTACCAGCGAAGATTTAACAGGAAGAATAATAGATTTAATCGCCCCCATTGGTAAAGGTCAGCGAGGCTTGATTGTTTCACCGCCGAAAGCAGGTAAAACCATGATTCTGCAAAGCCTGGCACAAGCAATCGCTGAAAAGAATCCTGAGTGTTATCTCATTGTATTATTAATCGATGAGCGTCCTGAAGAAGTGACGGAAATGGAGCGATGTGTTCGAGGCGAAGTTATTTCCAGCACCTTTGATGAACCGGCAACCCGCCATGTCCAGGTTGCCGAAATGGTTATCGAAAAGGCACGGCGTTTGGTTGAGCATAAACACGACGTAGTTATTTTGTTAGACTCAATTACCCGGCTGGCCAGAGCTTATAATACTGTCGTGCCTTCCTCAGGCAAAATATTAACCGGTGGTGTTGATGCGAATGCCCTGGAAAAGCCAAAACGCTTTTTTGGTGCAGCACGGAATATCGAAGAAGGAGGCAGTTTGACAATTATAGCCACCGCATTGGTTGATACCGGGTCAAGGATGGATGAGGTGATCTATGAGGAATTCAAAGGTACAGGTAATATGGAATTACATCTGGATCGAAAAATTGCTGAAAAAAGAATTTACCCCGCAATAAACATTAACCGTTCCGGAACGCGAAGAGAAGAATATCTGGTTGACCCTGATACCCTGCAAAAAACCTGGATCTTGCGAAAAATTCTTCAGCCAATGGATGAGACAGCCGCGTCAGAATTTTTGATAGGGAAACTTAAAGACTTTAAGACCAACGCTGAATTTTTTGAATCAATGAAGCGATAGAGTAGGCGTAATAAATTCCCCATGCGCTAAAAAAGATAATTACGAATAGATTTACCGTCGCATTAGTTTTAAATCTTAGATGTGACATCATTTTTTTTCATTAAAAACATTATAAAAATCAAACTATGACTGATCCTACCTTGTTGATAAATGGACTCATTCTCGGTATTGTCGAGGGTTTGACCGAATTTTTACCGGTTTCCTCTACAGGCCATTTGATTCTGGTTGGGCAATTGCTCGGCTTTAATGACGACAAAGGCAAGGTATTTGAAATTGCTATCCAATTTGCAGCGATTCTGGCGGTGGTTTGGGAATATCGAGCACGATTGGGACACACGCTGGCAAGTATAACTTCCGAGCCGGTATCTCAGCGATTGGCAACCAATCTGATTGTTGCGTTTCTTCCAGCGGCTGTGTTGGGGTTCCTGTTTTTAAAACAGATCAAATATTATCTGTTTAACCCCATTGTTGTAGCCTCAGCGTTCATCATCGGCGGCTTGCTGATTTTATGGGCAGAGCGTCGTCAGCATATTATTCATGCTGAATCGGTGGACGATATGACCTGGCGCGATGCCTTGAAGGTGGGTTTCGCCCAGGCATTATCTATGATTCCGGGCACTTCGCGTTCTGGCGCGACCATAATCGGCGGGTTGTTTTTTGGGCTGTCTCGCCGGGCCGCAACCGAGTTTTCTTTTTTCCTCGCTATCCCTACCATGTTTGCCGCAACTTTATATGACGTGTACAAACATCGCGATTTGTTCAGTGTAGACGATATTGCTTTGTTCGCGGTTGGCGGCACGGTGTCGTTTATCAGCGCATTCTTTGCCGTACGCGGATTGATACGTTTTATCAGCCGGCACGATTTTACCGTTTTTGCGTGGTATCGTATCGTTTTCGGTATCATTGTGCTAATTTCGGCACAAATGGGCTGGGTAGATTGGGGTAATCACTAGCCGTTTGGTTTCAGTGTTTTCATTGCAACTTAGGACTTTTCTGAGAGATAATGATTATATATGCATATCTTTATTTTCTATCATTTATAGTATGCATGCCCGATTGAACCAGTATCACCTATTACACTCAAATATTGAGTCTGTATATAAGCTTTGGAATTCGCAATGAAAAAAACCATGTACGAAAAGATTTGGGACAGCCACCTGGTCGTTGATGCGGCAGGCCAAGCCCCTTTGATCTATGTTGATCGCCATCTAATGCATGAGGTAACCAGTCACCAGGCATTTGAAGGTCTGAGATTGTCCGGCCGCAAGGTACGTAATCCCCATAGTATTCTTGCCACGATGGATCACTGTGTGCCTACCAAAAATCGCGACAAGCCTATTGCAGATCCCATTGCGAAGAAACAAATCGAAGTTATGGCGGAAAACTGCCGCGTTAACGGGTTGAATCTCTATGATATGAAAAATCCGAACAATGGCGTGATACATGTAGTTGTGCCGGAGCATGGTTTTGTCCATCCCGGCATGGTCGTCGTTTGTGGTGATAGCCACACGGCGACACATGGTGCCTTTGGCGCACTCGCATTTGGTATAGGAACATCAGAGGTGGAACATGTGATGGCGACACAGACGTTGCCACAGAAAAAATCAAAAACCATGCTGGTCCAGGTTAATGGAAAATTATCCAAATATTCTTCGGCAAAAGATATTGCATTGGCTATTATTGGTAAAATCGGTACGGCGGGCGGGACCGGCTATGTCATCGAATATGCGGGCGAAGCGATTAAGGATCTTTCAATGGAAGGGCGCATGACGCTCTGCAATATGGCTATCGAAGCGGGCGCCAGAGCCGGTCTGGTCGCACCGGATGATAAAACCTATGAATATCTCAAGGGACGTGAATTTGCTCCTTCCGGTAAAAACTGGGATTTGGCATTAGCCTACTGGAAGAGCCTTCCCAGTGATGACGGCGCGGTTTTCGATACAGTAATCACGCTTAATGCAGCCGATATTGCACCGCAAGTTTCCTGGGGAACATCTCCCGAACAGGTTATCGGGGTCGATGGAACAGTTCCCACGCCGGAAAGTTTTGCTGATGAAGGTAAACGTAAGGCTTGTGAAAGCGCATTGGCTTATATGGGTTTGACTCCCAATACCAAAATAACCGACATTCCTGTCGATCTTGTTTTCATTGGTTCCTGCACCAATGGCCGTATCGAAGATTTCCGGATTGCCGCGGAAGTGACAAAAGGCACACACGTTGCCGAAGGCGTCACGGCTATTGCAGTGCCTGGCTCCTATCATGTGAAGGAGCAGGCTGAAAAAGAAGGCCTGGATAAAATTTTTCTTGATGCCGGTTGGGAATGGCGCGATCCCGGATGTTCGATGTGTCTGGCGATGAATGGTGATGAACTGACCAAGGGCCAGCGTAGTGCGTCGACTTCAAACCGTAATTTTGAAGGACGGCAGGGCAAAGGCGGACGCACTCATCTGGTTTCGCCAGCAATGGCAGCTGCCGCCGCCGCGGCAGGTCATTTTGTTGACATTCGTAACCTTTAACACCCAGGCAGACCGGAAAAATTATGGAACCGTATAAAAAACATGAAAGTATTGCTGCTTTAATGAATCGCAGCAATGTGGATACTGATCAGATTATTCCCAAGCAGTTTTTGAAAAAAGTAGAGCGTAGCGGCTTTGGTGTGCATCTATTCCACGACTGGCGATATAACGATGATGGCATGGATAACCCCGAGTTTGAGCTGAATAAGCCTACTTTCAAAGGCGCCAAAATATTGGTGGCCGGCGATAATTTTGGTTGCGGCTCATCCCGTGAACATGCGCCCTGGGCGATTGCCGATTATGGTTTTAATACCATTATTTCCACCAGCTATGCCGATATTTTTTATAACAATTGTTTTAAGAACGGTATTTTGGCGATCAAGGTCGATAAAGATCAGTTGGACAAACTGATGGCTGAGATTAGTGTTAACGAAGGCGTACACTTCGTTATTGACCTGGAAAATCAGCAGGTAACGACACCTGCGGGCAATGGCTTTACATTTGACATAGACCCGTTTCGTAAAGGCAATCTGTTAAGTGGGCTGGATGACATTGGCTTGACCTTGAAGCATGAAGATAAAATCACGCAGTATGAACAGCGGCATAAACAGGATTATCCCTGGCTTTGGGCTTAATGACTTGACCAATGTGGAATCAAAAAACATGTTTCTATCTACATGACAGAACAACAGGCTCAAGCTATCAATAGCACGTTTGATGAAAATGACTCAGAAGCCATTGATGATGTAGCCTTACGACCAGGACCAAACGCCGATTCTAATTCTGATATTGATCGTTACATTAGTCCGGAAGTTTTGGCCTTATACGATGTGTATAGCTATCGCCATGGCGCAGCGATTCTTGCCACCTCCTTTCCCCAAGAGCTGGCCGAAATTGAAAAATCTCTTCTCGATTTTCGTATTACTACGCGAGACATTGGAACACCTGGCGGAAACGAATCCGTTATACCAAAGAAATTTTCCAAGACATTACGTCCATCTGGGTGGGTTGAATCCAGAATCCAAGGGGATTTGCTTGTGAGAATTCAAGAGTATGACGAATTGTTTTTATCTGATGATAGGGTAAAAAAATTAAACGCTATGAAGGTGAGCCGCGAGTTATCAAAAATTTCATTGATGGTCATAAAATTGACTACGTGAAAGGGCGTGTTGCCTTCGACATGGAATGGAACTCAAAAGACCAAACGTTTGATAGAGATTTATATGCTATGAGGGCATTTCATGAGTGTGGTCTAATAAGTGCGGGAGTAATGGTAACTCGCAGTGCCAGCTTAAATCCGGTATTTGAGAAAGTGCCTCAACTTAATAAAGCCGGAGAAGAAATCGGTAAATCCGTGAAAGCTAAATATGGAGCATCAACAACATGGATGGGTAAGCTATTATATCGATTAAATGCCGGTCGGCATGGTGGTTGCCCTATTCTGGTTTTTGGCATTACATCAAAGCTCATTAGCAATGTGGAAGAAGTATGAACACAAAAAACCAGGAAGCCAAACAAGCAGCAATCGATTTATTGACGCAGTGTGGCGAAAAGCAATTTCACACCATATTAGCCGATCCGCCTTGGCAATTTCAGAATCGCACAGGGAAAATGGCACCGGAGCATAAGCGCCTTTCACGTTATGAAACCATGGAACTTGAACACATTATGGCTCTTCCTGTTAGTGATATTGCAGCCGAAACAGCGCACTTGTATCTATGGATACCGAATGCTTTATTGCCTGAAGGTCTGAAAGTAATGGAAGCTTGGGGCTTCAAATATAAAAGCAATATTGTTTGGCACAAAATTCGAAAAGACGGTGGACCAGATGGTCGTGGTGTAGGATTTTATTTTCGTAATGTAACTGAATTGGTGTTGTTCGGTGTACGTGGTAAAAATGCAAGAACCTTAGCGCCTGGTCGTAGCCAAGTGAATTTTTTAGCAACGAAAAAACGCGAACACTCCCGTAAGCCCGACGAATTTTATGACATTGTAGAGTCATGCAGCCCCGGCCCATATCTTGAACTATTTGCGCGAGGTTCGCGTGATGGTTGGAATGTGTGGGGTAATCAATCAGAAGATTATTATCCTACATGGACAACCTATTCTAACCATTCACAATCTGACCGTGTTGATACTGTGTCTGAAATGATGGCTTTACCTGCTGAATAAAACGTTATTCTAAAGCCATATAGGTTGGGTTAGCGTAACCCAACACAAATACTTTCCAATCAATTCAATTGCAATTATATAAAACACAGAAAAGAAGCCTACTTGTAGGAATACTTATGATGAAACTTCACCCCACACTCATAGAAAAACATGACAAGAAAGAATTTGTTGCTCTTCCTTTCGATGAATATCGTGCTTTAACTGAATTATTACTCGATTATGAAGACCTCAAAGATTTGCGGGAAGCAAAGGCGGAATCAAAAAATGAAACCCCTGTATCTTTAGATACTGAAATTCATGAGCTTGGGTTATGATTTCTGTCACTATTTCGGACCCCTTGGTTCAAGCCGCAACTTTACAAGCCAAAGTTTATAATCGCAGTGTAGAGGGGCAAATTAACTACTGGGCAAAAATTGGCAAAATTGCCGAAGAAAACCCCGATTTAAGCTTTGAGTTTATCAAAGCTACTCTCCGTGCCAGACAAGAAACTCTAGCAGGTCAAGTCGAGCCTTATCTATTTTCATAAAGTTGGCGAGTTTGCACTTCGTTCCTACGGTACCTCTTCAATAACCCCCTTATAAGTCATAGCCATGTCCACAGCTTCCCGAAAAATCCAACTGATGGACACCACCCTGCGTGATGGTGAACAAACCCAGGGCGTTTCCTTCACGCCAACGGAAAAAGTCAATATTGCCAAAGCCCTGTTGCAGTCGCTTCGGGTTGATCGTATTGAGGTTGCGTCGGCGCGAGTCTCTCAGGGTGAAAAAGAGGCGGTTACCAATATTAACCAATGGGCGCAACAGGAAGGTTTCACCGGTTGCGTTGAAGTGCTTGGGTTTGTCGATCATACCAAGAGTGTTGACTGGATTGCGGAGACGGGTGGCGGGGTTATCAATTTACTGACCAAGGGCAGTGAAAAACATTGCCGCGAACAGTTGGGAAAAACGTTAGCTCAGCATACCGCGGATATTCTGCAAACGGTTAATTATGCACTGGAAAAGGGCCTGAAGGTTAATGTTTACCTGGAGGATTGGTCAAACGGGTATCAAGACAACCCGGGTTATGTTTACGGATTGATGGACAACTTGCATTACTGCGGAATCAACCATTTCATGTTACCTGATACGCTTGGTGTCTTGTCACCTGAAGAGGTGTTCAACAGCTTGAGTGATATGTGTCATCGCTACCCGGAACTGCAATTTGACTTTCATCCCCACAATGATTATGGATTGGCGACTGCCAACGTCATGGCGGCCGTTCGTGCCGGTGTAAGTTCTATTCACTGTACCATTAACTGCCTGGGCGAGCGGGCAGGCAATGCATCACTGGCCGAGGTCGCGGTCGTATTGCGCGATAAAATGAATATGGAGCTATCCATCGATGAAAGCCATATTGTTCGTGTCAGCAATATGGTTGAAAATTTCTCTGGAAAACGGGTCGCGGCAAATGCCCCCATTATTGGTGCTGATGTTTTTACACAAACTGCCGGGATTCATGCTGATGGCGATCAAAAGGGTGGGCTATATAAAACCAAATTAGGCCCGGAACGCTTTTCCCGTACCCGGAGTTATGCTTTAGGCAAAATGAGCGGCAAGGCCTCATTGAAAAAAAATCTGGAGCAGCTTGAACTTGATCTATCGGAGGAGAATCAGAAAAAAGTGCTGGAACGTATCGTCAGCCTTGGCGATTCAAAACAGACTATCACGACAGATGACTTGCCCTTTATTATTGCGGATGTGCTGGAGAGCAAGGACTATCAACATATAAAATTGCTGAATTGCTCAATTACCAGCGGTCTTGATCTGGAGTCGACTGCCAGTATACGGGTCAAGGTGAATGGCGCGAAACATCTTGCTTCCGGTTCCGGTAATGGCGGGTTTGATGCCTTTATAGATGCCATCAACAAGGTGATGAAATTGCATGACTATACCTTGCCGTCACTGTTCGATTACGAAGTGAGGATACCAAGAGGAGGTCACACCAGCGCCTTGACTGAGTGTGTGATTACCTGGGATTGCGGTGGTGAATTACGTAAAACGCGTGCTGTGCATTCCAATCAGGTAATTGCATCAGTTTTGGCGGCACTTAAGATCATCAATATGCAGCTGCACGAGCTGAATCTGAACCTGGTTTAAAAATATCCGGCATTCTATTTTCGAGAGTTAGGTGATGAGTAAACAAAAGTTATCATTACAGGATCAACTATTAAAATCCGGTTTAGTGAGTTCAGCTCAGGCTAAAAGTGCGAAATCCGATAAACGCAAACAAACAGAGCAGCAGCGTAAGAATAATGTACCGGTGGTTGATGAAGCCAAAGAGCTGGTTCAAAAAGCACAAGCGGAGAAAGCTGAACGAGACCGGGAACTTAATCTCTTAATTAAGCAGCAGGAAGAGAAAAAACATTTGATTGCGCAAGTTAAACAATTAATTGAAATAAACAAACAGCCTAAAGATAATGACGGATTGGCGTATCATTTTAATGATAATAATAAAATAAAGACATTGTATGTCTCGGAAACCATGCGCGAACAAATTATCCGGGGCCGGCTGGCTATTGTAAAACTGGGAGAAAGCTATGAAGTGGTCTCGTCTGAAGTAGCAAGGAAAATAAGCTCACGTGATGCAGCCAGTGTAATTGTGCATATCGACTCCATTCCCTGTGTAACAGATACTAATAAAGACGATCCTTACGCTGACTATCAAATCCCGGATGATTTGATGTGGTAATACGATGTTCCTGAAAGTGAAGGGAGGGGAGCAACCCAGGGTTGCTCCCCTCCCAGTTATTTTGCAGTGCTTTCCTGCTTAATCAGTTTATTCATGACTTCAATCATCTTTTCATGAGAGCCGGCTAAAGTGCCATTAGTTCTGTATTTACCATTAATAATGAGGGCAGGAACTCC
>JBBQCU010000084.1:0-10091 GCA_038319065.1 Methylococcales bacterium | reverse complement strand
AAAATAGCTTTAGGACATCATCGCGATGACATACTGGAGACTTTTTTTCTGAATATTTTTTATGGCGGAAAACTTAAAGCCATGCCGCCCAAGCTGTTAAGCGATGATAAAAGGAACATCGTTATCAGGCCACTGGCTTATACGCGCGAGAAAGAAATAGAACGCTTTGCCGCATTCAAGGATTTTCCTATTATTCCCTGTAACTTGTGCGGCTCTCAGACAAACCTGCAAAGACAAGCCATGAAAGTCATGTTAAAGAGTTGGGATAAACAATTCCCAGGACGCCTGGAAACCATATTTACCAGCCTGCAGAATGTTGCGCCCTCACAACTGGCCGATACGCAATTATTTGATTTTGCCGGCCTGATGCGTAGTCAGCACACCGAAGGGCAGATTGTTTCATTTAATGCCGGTTTGGACGTATTAGCCATGTAAGGTAGACAATTTAACTGCCCCTTTTTTTACAGTTGATAAGGTTCGTATAAACTCTTTCAGCCTATATCTAATGTCTGCCTTCCGTTGCTCATTTGTGATGAGCATCCCTCTAATTTCCGGTTAATTTGAATAACTGCACTTGTAACGCTATGACGCCCATCCAATATATAAACACCCCTGACCAGCTCGCCAACCTGTGCGAACAGATAAAAAAAGAACCCTGGCTGGCGCTTGATACCGAGTTTTTACGTGAAAAGACCTATTATCCAAAGTTTTGCCTGCTGCAAATAGCGACACCCGAATGGGTTGCCTGTATTGATCCGATAGCATTACCCAAGCTTGATGATCTTTTTGAGGCGATATACAACCCTGCTATCGTTAAAGTATTTCACTCTTGCCGGCAAGATCTGGAAATTTTTTATCAATCGACAGGTAAGATACCCGCACCAATCTTTGATACCCAGGTAGCCGCCCCTTTATTAGGTTTTCAGGATAATCCCGGTTATGCCATGCTGGTCTCCAGTTTGTTAAGCATCAATTTGAACAAAGCTCATACCCGGGCAGATTGGAGCAAACGGCCGTTAACCGAAGCGCAAATTGAATATGCTGCCGATGATGTGATTTATTTATGTCAGATTTATCAAATAATGGTTCAAAAGCTGACAGAATTGGGGAGGATAGATTGGCTAAAACATGACTTTGCCGAACTGACAAATCCTGCGCTTTATACGGTTGTTCCCGAAAAAGCATGGTTTAAAATTAAAGGCAAAAATAAACTAACCGGGAAACAGTTGTCCATTATTCAAACTCTCGCGCAATGGCGGGAAAAAACCGCGCAATCCGAGGACCGCCCAAAAACCTGGCTTTTGCGTGATGAATTGCTTTTTGATTTAGCCAAACTACAACCCGGAACAGTTGAGGAATTAGCTAATGTGCGAGGTATTAATGAGCGCGCAGTTAACCGTTATGGCAAAGAACTGTGCCAATTAATAAACGCTGCCAAGAATCGTGCGCCTCTCCCCTTGAATGAAAAAGACCGGCCCGCTAAAAAAACCCAGCAACAAGAAGCCATACTGGATATTTTAACGGCACTAGTAAGAATACGCGCTGAAGAAAACTCATTAAATCCGGCCATTCTCGCTTCACGTAAAGATCTTGAAGTACTGATGTTCAATGACGATGACGAATGCCCTTTACTTCACGGCTGGCGATTTACCATGGCCGGCAGGGAATTGGTCGGATTGTTAAAAGGCAAATTGTTACTGGGGATTGTGACGGAAAAATTGGCTATTATTGAAAAAGAAGCTTTGCAAGTAGTTACTTGAATCACCATAACCGTCCGACCTTGAATATTGATATAAAGCATTTACCTGAAATTGTCTAGGCTATAAGAGTTGTTGTCGATAAACTCACTTTGTTTTCTAGGATAAGCTGGCGAATAGTAATAAAACTGGTTAATTTAAAGGTGGGAATATTCCCTTATTAAGGAAGTCTATATCGAAACACTAAATATTATGGCTTGATTCTATTTGTTGCCAACACACTTAGGGGTGACAACTTGTTTTCAATCTTCTTAGGGTGTATGTTAAATAATCTACACATCCACACGAAGAAAACTCCCTTATTTAACAAAATATTATTGGTCTATTGAACACCTAAATTTTAGCGATTTAGAATAAAAATAGCGCTTATAAACCTAAAGCAAGAACCCTGTTTGTAACAAGTAATAATTTTTATGAAGGAAAATTGTCCGAATTGTATAGATTTATTTGCGGGAGCCGGGGGATTTTCGTTGGCAGCAAAAAATGTTGGTTTCAAAGTATCCGTTGCCGTCGAAATAAACAACCACGCATGTGCAACCTACCGGCAAAACCTCATCAAAGACAATTCAACAAAGCTTTATCAAAAAAATATACTTGAACTGGCACCTGAAGAAATTAAGAGCGTTCATTTTATGGATGGAACTGTATGCGATATTGTCTTAGGTGGTCCCCCTTGTCAGGGATTTTCAGTCCATAGAATTAAAAACGCGGGTATTGATGACCCCCGTAACAAACTTATTCTGCGTTATTTTGAATATGTTGACGTCTTAAAGCCGAAAGTTTTTCTTATGGAAAATGTGCCGGGCATATTATGGTCCAGGCATAAGAAGTTTTTAGACGCATTTTATGCAGAAGGGAAAAAAGCCGGATACCAGTTGATGCAACCGGTTACTCTTGATGCCAGGGATTATGGTTTGCCGCAAAGAAGAAAAAGAGTATTCATACTGGGTATAAGGCCTGATATTCAGTTAAATACAACATGGCCGCCAGCAACTACGCATGGCATTGCAAAAGAAATAGAAAAAAATCCATTTTTGCATCCTTGGGTGACGGCTGCTGACGTGTTTAAAAATCCTATTACTGAAAATGATGAAAACAACATTCACATGAATCACTCCGTCGATATGATTGAAGTATTCAAATCTACACCGTTAAACGGCGGCAGCCGTCGAGATTCCAATCGTGTTTTGCGGTGTCACGAAGAACATAATGGACATAAGGATGTATACGGTAGAATTGATCCGACACAACCCGGCCCAACGATGACCACAGCCTGTATTAATCCCTCCAAAGGCAGATTTGTACATCCGACTGAACACCACGGTATTACCTTACGTCATGCCGCACGTTTTCAAACCTTTCCCGACAACTTTGTGTTTAAAGGGGGACTTATTGCCGCCGGTGAACAAATCGGTAATGCCGTACCGGTAAAACTAGGTGAAGTTTTATTGCGCACTATTGCGGAAGGCTTAAACTTTAAGCTTGATAAATAGCATCCAAAAGATACAGGGAAGCACCATGATTGAAACCGCAGCATTTAAAACAAGAGCCAGAACCATAGACCATCTCGGTCGCGAGCAGATTGCCGACTGCCCGACCGCAGTTTCCGAGTTATGGAAAAACGCCTACGATGCTTACGCACGGGAAGTTGCATTGCACATTTTCGATGGCGAAGTGCCGATTGCCGCGATAGTCGACGACGGCCACGGCATGAGTCGGGAAGAATTTATCGAAAAATGGTTGGTAGTCGGCACCGAATCCAAAGCCTCCGGTGCAGAAGTGCCGGAACCGGATCGCAACGGTTTGCCGTTTCGTCCAAAGCAGGGGCAAAAAGGCATCGGTCGCTTATCTTCGGCCAACTTGGGATCGTTGCTGCTGCTGATTTCAAAAAGAATAGATCAGCCATTTGTCGCGGCACTAATCGATTGGCGGTTGTTTGAAAATCCGTTCCTCTATCTGCAAGACATCGAAATCCCCATCATCGAATTTTTCGACAAAGATGAATTATTAACTCAGTTGCCGGTAATGTTTGATCGATTAATGGGAAATCTGTGGGGTGATGGGCGCGACTTGGCGAGAGATAAGCGAATTGCTGCGGCTTGGGTAAGTTTCGATCAATTGGAGAAATCCGAAAACAAGCCGCTGACAAGGGAAGCAATTGAGCAAGTGCTGATTGCTGCGGCTTTTGAAATGCAGCATCTACAGCAATGGTCAGTTTGGAATGGTACAAAAACACACGGCACGGCACTCCTGATCGGGAATATTTCTTTCGACCTAGAAGCTCATTTAAATGATCGAGTTGCGTTGGACGAAGAAAGTGCCGCAGAACGGGCAAAAAATCGTTTGTTTGAGACTTTACAGAATTTTACTGATCCCTTTGTCGATCAAGCTGAAATCGCGGAAGGCTATGCTGCGGAAGACTTTCATGTTTCGGTCACAGCGTGGAAAGGTTTATTGAGCAGGCCGATTATTTCGGATGAACGTGAATTCGATCTACGTAACCTGGAAGAACTTGAGCATATCATAGTCGGTACCGTAGACGATTCAGGCATTTTTAGTGGCCGCATCAAGGCGTTTGGTCAATGGTTGGATGGCGAAATTGAAATCCTGCCGAAAGTAAAGGTTCCAACCCGATCCGACAGTAAAATAGGATTTTTTCGTATTCGCTTAGGATCTTATGAAGGACTAGAAACTAATTCAACACTCCCACCTGAGATTTGGGCTGATTTAAAAGAAAAATCAGAACGGTTTGGAGGACTTTTGATGTACAGAAACGGGCTGAGAGTGATGCCTTACGGCAGGGAAGACAACGATTTTTTTGAAATTGAGAAAAGACGCACTATTAACGCAGGACGCGAATTTTGGTCAAATCGGCGAACTTTCGGTCGAGTGGCATTAACAAGGGAACACAATCCAAACCTCAGAGATAAGGCGGGGCGGGAAGGTATTATAGATAATACGGCATCGAAAGTTTTTCGGGATCTTGTAGAGAATATTCTAACCACATCCGCCTACAGATATTTCGGTTCAAGCGCGGAAGTTCGTCAACAATTGTTGCCGTCAATTCAGGAAGAGAATTTCAATTCAAAAGCAAAAACCAAAGCTGAAGAAGCACAAAAAAAAGTTAAAGCCCGTAAACGCAAAGAGTTTCGAAAGAATCTTCAAGAGTTTTCTCCCAAGTTACGCAAATCGTTGATTGAACTTCAACAACTTGCAGAACAAGCAAGAATCGGGCTGCCTGATGACGAAACGGAAATTTTGGAACTCAGAGAGCGGGTATCAGGCCTAAAAAATGATGTTCGCGAATTCTCTCTGGGGCCGCCGCCTAGTTCTCTAGGTACGTTGGAAGATGCCTACAAAGAATATCGTAGTAACAGCCGGGAAGTCGCCGAACTATGTGTGCAGTTGAACGACACCTTGATTAAAAAGCTGGAAATCTTAAAACCCAAATCGCCTTCAGAAACTGCGTATTCTGAATTGAATCGTAACGCCGCATTTTTGCACAACCGCTTACGCAAATGGAGTCAGGAAGCCAAAGTGATTCTTAATTCGGAAATACAACGCATTTCGCAGCTGACCGATGAGCGAAACAAAAGCTATCATCTTGAAATGCTGCCGCGTCTGAATGATCTGGAACATCAACGCATTTCTCTGACTCAGGTGCTTAACGATCTCGATAGGGAACGCGACAGGCAAGATCGGAAAAATACAGAGGTGTTTGAACCGTATATTTCAGTTCTTAAAAATCTTCAAGAAAGCATCGATGTCGAAACGATGATTAGTTTCACACTAGAAGAATCGGGGGAATTGAACAAGAAGCTTGTGGAGTTGAATTCGCTGGCGCAACTCGGCATTACCGTCGAATTTATCGGTCATGAAATTGAAGGCTTGGATATGACGATTTCCCGAGGGTTGCGCGAAATGCCTGATCAAATCAAAGCTACACAAGCCTATGAAGCGGTCAAAACGGCGCATGAGGAATTGACCGATAGATTGCGCTTTTTATCGCCGCTGAAATTGTCTGGAGAAAAAATTAAAATATGGCTTAGCGGAAATAAGCTTGTCGAATATATTCTGGGCTTTATGGGTGAAAACTTGGCGTATCGAAATATTTATTTGGAAGCAACCCCGGCATTCAAAAACTTCAGCATCTACGAACAGCCGGCACGTATCTATCCGGTCTTCATCAATCTGGTCAACAACGCCGCTTATTGGGTATGTCAGACCAGTGAGGACTCTAAAAAGATATTACTGGACATTGTCGATGGCAAGGTCGTTGTGGCCGATAACGGACCAGGCGTGGAAGAAGATGACCTTAAACATTTGTTTAGCTTGTATTTTACCCGTAAGCTTCGCGGCGGACGAGGTGTTGGGCTTTATCTGTGTCGGGCCAATTTAGCGGCAGGCGGACATACCATTGATTACATTAAAGACGGGAGCCTGAAAAAGCTGTCCGGCGCAAATTTCATGATCGATTTTAAAGGAGCTAAATATGGCGAAGTCTGAGATTGCAAAACTGGTTGAGTATCGCGACCTTATTAGGGAGGTTTATATTGACCCAATTCGCACTGTGGTTGTAATAGATGATGAGTTTCCTTCCTTGGATGGCATGATAGCAAAGGAATTAAACGAAGATGGAGCATGGAAAGGTAAACCAGCTGATGTTGAAACTGTAAAAGAGATTCTTCAATTTTGCAGGCATAGAGAAAAACCTTGGTTAGTTGATGTTCACGACGGCAACAATATTCCTTTCAAAGGCGATGAAATTATTGCACAGTATTTGATTCACAGCGATTTAATGATATTGGACTTCAACCTTAAGGATACAGGTGAAAAAGCCATAAAAATTCTTAGGGAACTCGCTGGTAACAAGCATTTTAATATGGTGATTGTTTACACCAACGGCGATATAGAGGCTGTGTTTCGTGATATTACCTTAGGTTTGACCTATGCTGATGAAAACCTTATTTTGTCATCCGAAGAGGAGGCCATTGAAGCTCAAATAAGAAAGTGGGAAGATGAGGATGGAGATATTTTCGATAAACTTAACGGTGAAATTACCGAACAGGTGTATTTGAATTACCGCGCCACAAAAGAAAATGGCTGCAAACATTTGCTGGGGCAACCCGAAGGTAAAAATATAGTAGATTTGTACAAAAAGCGGCCAACAGGTATAACGCTCAAACCTATTGAAATTATTAAATGGTTGTTGTCAAAAAAGGAAAACAACATAAAAGATAAATTATCTAGTGAATATTTAAGTTATGTATCAACAGCTTCGCCGGAAGCAAACATCAAATGGATTAGAACAGTTTGCCTGTTTGTGACAGTAGTCAATAAACATCACCAACCCCATACTCTCCCTGATAAATTATTGGAGGCTTTGAATGAATGGTGCCCTGAGCCACACCGGCTATTAATGAGCCAAATGCGATTTCTTATGGATGACCGTGGCGTTATAGCCGAATCTGAAATTCTTGAAAATCATTACATACAAGCCGGCTGGCTAAAAGAGTTGCTTGATTCAAAGGATCAGTCCCACATTCAAAATCAGGTAATCACTGATACTGTCAGTAACCATTGGGAAGCATTAGGTGACGTTTTAAGGAAAGATATTGGCATATTTGCTGGCAAACTTGCATTATATTTAAACACCCAAGATACTGCCGATGTACTTGAAAAACACTGTAAAATTAAAATTAACCCCGAACATCTCAATCCTCAAGATGCTACTGATATACCTGAAAAACAAAGCAAAACTAAAATTGATCCTGAGTTAAAAAACATTACTAAGCACATTAACTGTTATAACAGCACTAAACCCGTTAATGGTTACCATTTGACCACTGGACTCATTTTGGAACTTGATAACGGTAAACCTGAGAAAGAATATTGGATATGCTTATCCCCAGCCTGTGATTTAGTCCCAGGTCAAAAAACATCAGGGTTATTTGGTCGAGTTAAAGACTCAATGCCTTTTACCGCAGTTGAATTAACAAAGATTGGTGAACAAAAAGCGATTGAAGAAGCCAACCGCAATATTTTTCTTTTTCTTGAAATCGACAAGGAAGTTTATACCTTTACCTTTCATCGTAACGGAGACCTAAATGCCAATGTCGTTTGGGAACAAATGATTGCAGCAAAACTTGGAACTTATGACCCAAAGGCCAGGGAATTGCAAATTTGTCGAGCTAGCCAACATCCAAAAAATAAGCGCATAACGATGAAAAAACACACCGTAAGAGTTGTTGCCCAACTCCAATACGAATACGCACTTAACTTACTTCAGCGGTTCGGCGCAACAATGTCTCGTGTAGGTTTGGATTTCTCAAAACCAAATTAAAGTTGGTTTTTCCAAGTGGACAAGCTTAACCCCGAGCAACGTTCCAAAAACATGGCAGCCGTCAAAGGAAAAAACACCACGCCCGAAATTCGAGTTAGGCAAATGCTCCATAAAATGGGGTACAGATTCCGATTACATCGGAAAGATTTACCTGGAAAGCCTGACATTGTTCTCCCTAAGTATCGTTTCTGTATTTTTGTCCACGGCTGTTTTTGGCATCAACATCCGGGATGTAAACGCGCAACGATTCCCGAATTCAACCGCGAATTTTGGCTAACAAAATTCCAAGGAACTTCGAAAAGAGATGAGCTGGCAGAAAAAGAGCTCCGTCAACAAGGATGGCGTGTTTGTGTTATTTGGGAATGCGAAACAAAAAAGGAGGAATTTCTTAATAATATGATTCGAAGTTGTATACGCAACGTTAAAGCTAACAAGTGTTAACCCTCATACAAGGAGTCTGTCGGACTTTTCGTCAAAACCAACTGGATATAACTCTGCTGAATTTTGGTATTTTTTTGTAAAAAATCGGCATATTCTAGGTATTTAGCTAAAGGTTTTCTATTTATGAGTTGTTTCATCCAAGTCAGCCGTCACCAACAATACCTACTTCCACTTTCAATCGATGAATGGTTACCGGAAAATCACTTGTCCCGATTTATCGCTGAAGTCATTGATCAACTGGACTTGAACCAGCTAACCCGCCGTTACACCGGGCGCGGTTCGGCAGCACACCATCCGTCCGTGCTGCTGGCATTGCTGGTATATGGTTATGCGACGGGCGTCTTTTCCAGCCGGAAGATTGAGCGCGCGAAGTTCGATTCGGTAGCCTTTCGCTTTCTGTCGGTCGATACGCATTCCGATCACGATACCCTGGCCAACTTCCTTAAAACCTTTTTGTTGGAATTGGAAGACTTGTTCGTGCAGGTGTTGAGCTTGGCGCAGGCGATGAAGCTGGTGAAACTGAGGCAGATTTCTCTGGATGGCACCAAAATCAAGGCCAATGCCTCCAAGCACAAAACGTTGTCTTATGGTCATATTGAAAAGCTGGAAGCCCAATTACGCGAGGAAGTACAGGCGCTGTTGCAGAAAGCAGCCGAGGCTGACCGGATGGAAACCCATGATGTCCAATCACCACCTACCTCACCCATTAATTTTCGTGCTTTTCGTGTATTTCGTGGTTAAAAATCAATTTTCTGTGCATTCCGTGGTTAAAAATTAAATGACCTATCAACCACCCCATACCATCACCCCTGAGATTCTGAATTTAGTGGCCGAAATCAGCGAACTAATCGGTCGTTATACAATCCTGGCTGAACAAAACCTGACACCACGCTTGCGCAGGGAAAACCGGATTCGCACGATTCAAGCGTCACTAGCCATTGAAAACAATACGCTGACTTTGGAACAAGTCACTGCGGTCATCGATGGCAAACGAGTCCTTGGTTTACCGCGCGAGATTCAGGAAGTCCGTAACGCGTTTGCTGCTTACGAGGCAATGGAAAACTGGCATCCGGCATCGGAAACCGATTTACTATCGGCACATGGCTTGCTGATGTCGGCATTGGTCGACCAACCGGGCATCTATCGCTCTGGCGGTGTCGGCATCTTCCGAGGCGAGCAACTGGTACACATGGCGCCACCTGCCGACAGAGTGCCTTATCTGATGACCGATTTGCTGGCTTGGTTAAAACGTACTGACGAACATCCGTTAATCGTCAGTAGCCTGTTTCATTATGAGTTGGAGTTCATTCACCCTTTTGCTGATGGCAACGGCCGTATGGGCCGGTTATGGCAAACCCTGATTCTGCGCCAATGGAAACCGTTGCTGGCCTATTTGCCGGTAGAAACGGTGATTCGCGAGCGGCAGAGCGATTATTACCAGACACTGGCCGAAGCCGATCAGCTCGCCGATGCCACGCCGTTTGTCGAATTTATGCTACAAGCGCTACTCGATACTGTTCGCGAAGCTATTGCCACCGACCAAGTAAACG
>JBBQCU010000083.1:0-10176 GCA_038319065.1 Methylococcales bacterium | reverse complement strand
GGATATAGGCTTGCTGATGTTTTCCTCGCAGGCGGCAGTAACGTATAGCGTCATGCAAAGCTTCAAGCCTTGCCGGCAAGTTTTCGTAAGCGGCCAGATAAGCCTGGATTACCTCCGCTTCTGCATAAGTTATTTGCTCTTTGATACGAGCTGCATTCAGCAGGCTGACATAGACTTCCTGGTCCCAATACCCTTGCGCGGAACGGCGTAAATACGCCTGCAAGGCTTGTTCTTTGTCGCCGTAATCCCGGTAGCTTTGGGCCAGGTAAAAGGTATAGCGGGAAATCAGGAAGGGATCGGCTTCGATGCGCAGAACGTTTTCCAAAACAGCGGCATCATCCTGGAATTTCCTCGGGTTGCGGCTTCTTGCGCTATCTTGCACAGGTTGGTTGAAAAAGCCTTTCGCGGAGTCTCGTGAGCTGATATGGCCAATTTCAAGATACTCATGCAAAATCCCTTTGTAATAAAAATCCAAATGGTTGCTGAAAATTTGCGGACGCATGTAGACGATATTGCTATAGCAGGTTTGCACATCGTAAATGTCAGAGACCAGTCTTCTTTTGAAACGCTCAGCGTTGAAGCCCGCCTCGTACATGAGCACCTCGTCGGCGTCTATCATCAAACCATAATCGATGTCCTGGTGGTCCCTCAGCTTTTGCAGGGCAAAGCTACGGTTGTAGGCGAAATTTTGCCAAGGCTCATCAAGCACTTCGCCGGGCAGGTTTTTTTCAAGCAGGAAGTCGCGGATGACTTGTTGGGTGCCGTCGTTCGATCCGGTGTCCACGATGAGGACGTAATCCAATAGTGGCAGGGCGCTGTCCAGGCAGCGCCGTATAATATGCGCTTCGTTTTTAACAATCATGCACAGGCAAATACTTGCCATGGCGTCTCGACTCCCGGAAACGAAGAATTTTAAAAGCGGGCTGGACTCAACCCGGCGTCCATTCCATGAGCCGGCGAATCCCCGCGACTTCCAAAGGGGTGAAACCAAGCCGCTGATAAAGCTTGGCTGCGCGATTTGATGTTTCAACATGTAAGCGCACCGGTTTGGACGCAACACTCGCCTCGGCCTGCAAATTTTCCAACAAATGGCTTCCCACGCCAAGTCCGCGATATTCAGGGGACAAGGCAATATCGATTAACAGCATAGCCTCGCCGGCTCGATCCAGGTAAAAACGACCGGCTGGCTTCTCCCTGAGCAATACGATCATGAATTCGGCTTGCGGATGATAGGCCTGGTAATGCCTGCGTTGCAGGTCGAATTGCATGTTCAAAAATACCGCTTTCTGCTCATCCGGCCAAGGCACGTAAGCCATTTCTTCCGCCCGGGTAGAGGCATAAAGCCGGCGCAGGAACGTTTCATCTTCCGAAGTTTCCTCGCGCAGGGTGCAAGCTGCAGGATCGAATCCGGCGGTTGGCTGGTCGATGGTATGCATAAGGGATTATCCGTTGGTAAGCGTGGACAAAAGCCCACCCCGTCTCCCGGATGGAGGAAGGGGCGGGCTTAGGAGGAGGCAATCAACTCCGGGATGGATAAATACCCTGCAAGCAGATAATGAAGTTCACGCAGAGCAGGGGTTGGAGATTGGGGTGAGGCTGGTTGCCGCCGGCAATGCCGATTGTTGCGGGATTCATTGCGCTGTTGGAGGTGGGAAGATAACCATTAACTGCTACTGCCCCGGCTGGATCATTCAGCACAGCGGGAAAATATCCGGACGGATCAGAACTGCTTCCCTGTTGATTGGACGAGGCCAGCGGATGATTGTGTGCCGGCAACTGCGAGACATTCAGGGTTACATTCTCTGAGCCGCTTTGTTCACCAAGAACGTAATTGCTCAGGCCCGGACCTTGGCCCTGGTGAACAGGTACCCGCCCGCGGAGGTCTGGTAGACCGAAGGTGGTCTGGCCATTGCCGCCATAATAAGTACCCAGCAGGGAAAACAGCGCGGTGTTCTGCGAGATCGACAACAACTGTCCATCGCACAAGGCCCAGCCCTGCGGTGCGAAATTGAAACCGACGAGACGTATCTCGCCTATAAATGCTTCTGCCATGTTATGTTCCTCATTAGTTTTGCCACCGGATTATCTCGCAAGAGCCGAACCGCCCGGCGGCTATCAGTTGACTCTCGAATCTGTAACGCACGTTATTTTACTATCGCTAGTTGCCTATGCAATGGTAAGTGGCATCTAGGGCATTGCCGGCAATAAGATTGGTATTTAGTACAGTCAGACTGTTGGCCGTGACACTGGAAATTTTCGGAATGTTATTATTAACAGGACTGTTAGACAGTCCGATGACACAGACCGGCGGACTGGTGAACGCTGCGCTACCTGTGAAGGTGGCTGTTCCGGTACCGGCGGCACCTGCTATGCCCGTTATGATACCCGTGACGATATGCGCGTTGGCTATCGCAGTTCCGTTACTTTGATATACGGCTGCGGCGCCGGTCGGGCCTTGCGGACCCGCCGGACCGGTAGCGCCATTGGTACCATTAGTGCCGTTTGCTCCAGCCGGACCCGTTGGGCCAATGCCGCCGGTTACGCCCGTCGCACCGATGCCGCCTGTGACGCCGGTCGCGCCTATGGGTCCGGTGGGTCCGATGCCGCCGGTAACACCCGTCGCGCCGGTCGGCCCGATGCCGCCTGTGACGCCGGTCGCGCCTATGGGTCCGGTGGGTCCAATGCCGCCGGTAACACCCGTCGCGCCGGTTGGGCCAATGCCGCCCGTGACGCCGGTAGCGCCCGTGGGTCCGGTGGGTCCGATGCCGCCAGTCACGCCGGTTGGGCCCGTGGGGCCGGCCGCCCCCGTGCCTGTCAAGGCAATATCGATAAACGCGGGATGGCTGGTTACGGTGTTTTCCTTGCTGTCAATCAAAACCGAGGTGGCGGGTGAACTAGTAGCTGGTTCAATGAGCAGACCGTTATTTGCAGTTCCGTTGACCCAATCCTTGACCAGGGCGGTGACATCCACTGCGATATAAGCACCGGCCTGGATGACGGGAAGTCCCGTCACAAAGGGTGTCAATAAGCTTGGCTGGGTGTTGAAGGTAACGCCCGATTCAGTCCAGCCGGCGCTGACCTGAGCAATGTCCAACGCACCAGAGGTGGTAACGTTGTTCACCCAGAAATACAGAGTCGCCTTTGCGATACCGCTGGAGATCGTGCCAGGCGGCAAAGAGGTTAGATCAAAACGAAAGAGCGTTTGGGCGCCGATGGCGCCGTTGACTTTCAGGTTAACCGCAGTACCGTAGTTAATCGTTGGGAAGCTGGAAGCAGTGTAGCTATCGGCGAGCAACGGTGCGTTGACCGCATGGGCGGCGAAGGGGGAAAAGCCTGCCAGGATGAGGGCGGCACTAAGGGGCTTAAGACGTGCGTACATAAAAACTCCTGAAAAAATGAGATGGGGAGAACTTAAGTTTTGCGCAAACGTCCCTGCCGAGTGCCATTCCAGGTTCCGGTAATATCGGCATTATGCAAAACTCGGGGTTAATCCGGGAACAGCGGTTAGTGTCCGGACGCCTGACGGCGGCGCGCAAACGGCCGGAAAGCGGCCATGCCAATGACTGCCAAGGCCAGGGTTCCAGGTTCCGGAACAGCAACCACACCCACAGCCTGGGCGCTGTCAACGAACTTGATATCCAGGGCCCAGGCGCTGGTGCGCTGCGAGCCATCCGGGGCAAAGAAGGCCCCTGGGATATCCGGAGTGTTGCTGTACTCCGGAACGGTGAAGTTGCCTTGTCCGAAGTGATCGAATTGGGCTGGATCCATAACTCCGCCGGGCAAGTCGCCAAATGCCTTGTTATCGTTTTCCGTCAAGGCCACGATGTAAGAACCGAGGTTGGTTAAGTTAGTGGTGTAGACAGCGTCGCCGACTGGTGAAGGCTCAGCGCCGCTTAAATAGTTTCCGGCCGAATCCCACAAGTAAAGGTAAGGCGCGAAACCACCGCCCGGGATGCTATCACCTGCCGCGTTTACCCCACCTGAGAAGGAAAGCGTTTGAAGAGTGACAGTGCCTGGAGAGGCAATAGAAAAGGTGAAGAACTTGACATCATCGTCCTGATTAAAATTTCCGGTGAAACTGAAATTGCCTGCCATGGCGGATTGCATGCCAAAAATCAAAAAAGCTATCGTGAATGCGGTGTTACGGTTTTTCATATCCTGCCTCAGAATTTAAGTCTTTGAATTAATCGATTAACCGTTGAAGATGTAGCTGCTACGGCGTCTGAAGAATAGCATAAAATAAAAATGCGTCACAGGCTTTTATCTAAAGTTTTGTAGCGTCTCAGACGGAGTATCATTATATTATTAAACAATAACTTGAAGCATGAGTTGTTCACTCTATAAAATCGATCTTTGCTTTGTGATCGGATATGCTGTACATAGCCGGCATTTCCATACCTCATTACTCCACTCCCACTCCCCATTCCCCAAAATAAAATTGTTGGTCTAATGGTGCACGGGTGCGTTCGGCTAATTCGGCCGCTTTAAAATTTTCGTCAAGGACATCAATCTCCGCCTGATAACCAATGGCTATCATTGCCATCGGTGTACAGCCGGCGGGAAGTTTAAATAGCTCGCGCGCTTTTTCCGCATCAAAACCGCCCATTTGATGTACCACCAAGCCCAATGCAGTGGCTTGAAAACACAGGCTGACACTGGCGGCTCCGGTGTCATACATCGCCCAGCGGTTGGGCTTGCCATTGTGGTTGAAATTTTCCATAGCGATGGGAAGCATTAATACGGGAGCATTTTTAGCCCACAGTTGATTTTTTTCTACCAGGCAGCTGAGGGCCTCTTGCCAACTGGTTTCATCTTTGGACTTGACCCAAACAATATAGCGCCAGGGCTGGTCATTGAAACAGGAAGGCGCCCAACGCGCTGCTTCCATGAGCGCGATTAAATCTTCATGGCTTACATCTTTATCAGCGTCTATGGCTCGCGGGCTCCAACGCGTTTGAATAAGGTCGTGGATCTTTACACTGGTTTTTGCTGGTTTATGTAGCATAGCCGCTTCCTTTTGTTCGTTAGTTGTAGATGAAAATTCTTTGACCAGCTACGTTTGAGGGGCCTGAACTACTGCTTTTAGTGTTATCGTATCATCATTTTATCTTTGGCGGGTAAATTGATCCATAGCTGAAAACCATGCAAAAAGCCGTCTTCCTGCTCAGGCATTATTGTGATGAACTTATAAAAAAGCCATTGCCAGCGAAAAGTATGAAAACAATGCCTTTATTTCACTAATCGCCGTTAATCTTGACGATCCAATACGTCCTGGTTTAACCTTGCCAGCTTAATTCCACAGGTGGGAATTTTCGCCACGCTTGATCTGCCTGCAACGATTTATCTGAATCTTGCCAACATCTGACTGTCTGTATTGTGAGCAAATCGCGAGGTAATGTGACTGAATCTATAGTTTCTAATTTTGTATTACTTAAATGGAATGCCTGGGCTCCGGGGATTAATGACCTGGATGACTGGCTAAATTGGCGTGAAGGACATCTTGTTTTACAACAAGACAAGGCTGTTGTACCGGATTCAGTTCCAAAGATGCTCCAGCGCAGATTAAGCCCATTGGCTAAAGCGGTATTCAATTCCGCTGATAAATGCATAGCTCAAGGCGAACAGATTGCAACTGTATTTAGTTCCGCAAATGGCGAGATTTGTAAATCCCTGGAGATGCTTAAAGCAATTCAGGCAGGTGATGAAGTTTCTCCTACAGCTTTTAGCCTATCAGTCCATAATGCGATAGCTGGTTTATTTTCTATTGTCTACAATAACCAACAGGAAATCACCGTTATCGCACCTGGACAGGAAGGGATTGCTCCGGCTTTTATTGAAGGACTGGGAGTTTTGCAAGAAGGCGCAGATGAAGTGTTACTGGTTTTATACGATGAACCCATAGCCGATTTTTATCCTGTTTCCCCCTTTAATATCAACACAGACAATACTTGTGCATTGACATTAAGAATAGCCTTAACAGGAGATGGGTTGCCTATGCAATTAAGCCGCTCATCAACGATTCGTGCTGATGGTGAACAGCCAATACAATTATTTGCTATTTTAAGGTTTCTTCTTAATGGAGACAGCGTATTGAATTTAGGTAATCGAGGGCATAGCTGGCGATGGCAAAAACTATAAGCTATGGCTGGCGTCTTTTTGCTACAGGTTTCAGTTTTTTCAGCTTCGGTCTGGCCGGTTTGTTGTTGAGGTTTTTGGTCTTTCCGGCTTTGTCAGTTTTACCTGGAAATCGCTTGCAGCGAATAAGCCGGGGACAACGCGTCGTGCATTACAGTTCTTATGTTTTCATCGGGCTGATGCACAGACTCGGCATCATGACTTACGAAATAAAAGGCCTGGAGAAACTTGATCGCCCCGGACAATTGATAATAGCCAATCACCCAACCCTGATAGATATTGTGTTTTTAATCAGCCGGATTAAAGAGGCAAACTGCATTGTAAAAGAAAGCCTGTGCCGTAACCCCTTCATGCGCGGACCTATTTTAAATGCCGGCTATATCAGTAACGGCGATCCTAAAAAGATGATAACCGAGTGTGTAGAATGGTTGCAATCCGGTGGAACCATGATTATTTTTCCGGAAGGAACACGATCAATAACCGGTAAACCGTGCCGGTTTCAGCGCGGAGCCGCTACAATAGCGTTACAGGCCAATAAGATTGTAACGCCTGTCACCCTATCCTGTTATCCCAGTACCTTAACAAAAGCAGAGCAATGGTTTCAAATTCCAAAGCGGCGCTTTCATTTAGCCATGCACGTTGGCGATGATATCGCGCTTGATGAATTTACATCAATTGAGCCTAAATCAATTGCTGTACGTCGCTTTAATGAGTTTTTACAGGATTATTTTACCTACCAGAGAGAAATCTATAAACAGCATGGAAAATGAATTACGGATTTGCGATCTGGAGCAATGAGTTGCTCTCGTTGCGGCTTTATCCGTCCAATGAGCAGCATTTTAACTTCCGTTTAGAGCGTGGGGCGCACAGTTCAGGGCGACTCAATAACGCAGCCAAACCACGAGAACACGATGAAAACCTGCATCATAATCCCTGTTTATAATCATGAACATGCGATAACTAAGGTCATATCCAGATTAGAAGGGTATGGCATCCCCTGTCTGCTGATTAATGACGGCAGTTCAACTGCCTGCTCAGAGGTGCTGGAAGATTGCGCCAGACAGGAGTCGGACTGGGTTACCTTATTAAACCGGGAAAAAAATGGCGGCAAAGGCGCCGCGGTTATTGATGGCTTCAATACCGCCAAATCACTGGGATACACACATGCAATACAAATCGACGCTGATGGGCAGCATAACACCGATGACATTCCGCGCTTTTTTGAAGCGGGACGGATAAATCCGGATGCGATGATTCTAGGTCAACCTGTTTTTGATGAATCCGTTCCAAAAAACCGGTTGTACGGGCGGCGTATTAGTAATCTGTTGATAGCTATACATACCTTATCCTTGGCGATAACCGACGGGTTGTGCGGCTTTCGGTTATACCCGCTGGCCGCCGTAGACAAGTTAATCAGCACGACACAGATCGGGCAAGGCATGGATTATGATATAGATATCGTCGTGCGCCTGTACTGGCAGGGCGTCGAGGCCGTCAATATACCGACAGCCGTACACTACCCTTATGATGGTGTGTCACATTTCAGGCTATGGCATGATAATGTCATCATTGCAAAAACTCATCTCCGATTGTTTTTTGGCATGCTGATACGCGTTCCGCAATTACTCTTAAGACACTGGCGATGAAAAAATCACCGCACTGGGCGCAAATGAAGGAGTACGGTGTGATCTGGGGTATGCACTTACTGTTGCGTATCTATTTGCTGTTTGGCCGCACGGTTCTGCAACTTTTTTTATACCCGGTCGTGATTTATTACTGGCTCATTAACCGGCAGGCCAGACAAGCCAGTCAGGCTTACCTGAACAGACTGGCTGTTTTTTCGCCTTCGTTAAGAGTGACCGGCAGTTTCTTCTGGAGTTGCAGACACTTTATCAGTTTTGCCAATGCCATTATTGATAAGCTCGCCGCCTGGTCCGGGACGCTCTCGCATACTGATGTACAATATTATGGACAGAATGAATTAATGGCAGAAATCCGGAAAGGGCAAGGCGTTGTGCTGCTGGGCTCGCATCTTGGTAATCTTGAAGTTTGCCGCCTAATCGCTGATTTCAATAAAACGATACACATTAACGTATTAGTCCATACCAAACATGCCCCAAAATTTAACCGGCTATTAAAGCGGATCAGTGGCAACAGCCGGTTAAACCTGATTCAGGTCACTGAAGTTTCCCCCGCTACGTCCATGTTACTGAGCGATAAAATTGACGCGGGCGAATTAGTCATTATCGCTGCTGACAGAACGCCGGTGAGCAACCGGCAACGGGTCACCAAAGTTGATTTTCTGGGCGCTGAAGCGTTGTTCCCCCAAGGACCGTTTATCCTGGCCGCCTTGCTCAAATGTCCGGTTTATACGGTGTTCTGTCTAAAACAGCAGGGCAAGCATGTCATTTATTTCGACCGCTTTAGCGAGATGCTGAAGTTCCCCAGAAAAACACGCGAGCAGGCCATGCAGCAAATAATCCAGCGCTATGCGGAACGTTTGCAGACTTACTGTTTAAAAGAACCGTTGCAATGGTTCAATTTTTTCGATTTTTGGCCGGTTGCGCATGACGATGGTTAGCCACGGTTTTAAGCCGTGCAAATCGCCGTGTCAGACTGGGCAGCCGAAACCCTAAAACCGCTTAAAAATAAATTACCCGATTACCGATAAGCGCACGGGTTCAAGACTCACCAAGGGTTATGCATTCAAGTGGCGATTGATAGCCACACCATGGCAATGGGTTATAAATCGTCGAGGGTTTTGTTGGAGAAGCTGGATAGTGTGTAGACTGAAAAAAATCATGGTAAAGTTTCTGAACAATATGGTGATGAAATTACCCTTGGAAGCCAATTATCCCTTATCTACGGGAAAATGAAAAAGTAGTATTTGATACACCAGCAAGGTAGCACGCATGGAGTGTAGCGGGCTGCGAGGCGGTCGCTATGATGTTACCGTTCTTGTGTCATCCCGCATTTCACGTTTCTCCATGCGGCTATATCTCTAAGTAACGTGCATGAAATAACTTGAGCAACTAGATTGTACTAAGATGTGGTAAATTTGTAGGAAGTATAAATTTCCCTACCCTTTTAAATGCTGATCCCTTACCCAATAACAATTGAAAGACTAATGCAAGAAATGCACGATAGATTACCAGAAAAGCAAAAGCGCTTGTATGCAGGAATTGAAGCAGCAAAACTACCTTACGGGGGGAATTCCTATATCGCAGAACTGTTTGATTGTTCCCGTAATACCATTTTGCGCGGAATAGCTGAACTGGAAGAACTAGAAAGCGTTGCAAAAAATCGCGACAGAAAAATTGGTGGGGGTCGTAAACAAACCGTTGAAAAAGAAGATCAAGCCGATATTGACGAAGAGTTTTTATCTATTTTAAAAGACTATACAGCGGGTGATCCCATGGACGAAAAGGTTAAGTGGACCAATTTGACCAAGGCGAATATAGCGTTATTTTTGGCTAAAAAAGGCTTTAAAGTCAGTCGCAATATTGTCAAAAAGCTGCTGAAAAAACATGGCTACGTGAAGCGCAAAGCCCTAAAGAAAAAAGCGGCAAGTGGGCATGTTGATCGTAATGCCCAGTTTGAACGCATAGCCGTTTTGAGAAACGAGTACGAAACACAAGGCAATCCGATGATCAGTGTTGATACCAAGAAAAAAGAGCTGATTGGCAATTTATTCCGCGATGGAAAAGTTTATACAACTGAAACGATTGAAGTATTTGATCATGATTTTCCATCGTTAGCCGAAGGTGTCGCGGTGCCGCATAGCATTTATGATCCTGCGCAGAATAAAGCGTATGTCACTATTGGGACCAGCCGAGATACCAGTGAATTTGCTTGTGATTCTATCCGCCTGTGGTGGAATAAGCATGGCCGCTTGCTTTACCCTTATGCGACCTCGATACTCATGCTGATGGATGGTGGTGGCAGCAATTCATCCAGACACTATATTTTTAAACAAGATTTACAAGCATTAGCTGACGAACTGGGTATTGATATTCGTGTTGCGCATTACCCACCTTACAC
>JBBQCU010000082.1:0-10240 GCA_038319065.1 Methylococcales bacterium | reverse complement strand
AATGTCTTTAATACCGGCAACCACATAACCGACTTCACCGGTATTCAAAATTTCTTTTTCGAGACGTTTTGGCGTAAAAACGCCAACCGTTTCAGCGATGAACGATTTGCCCGTGGACATGATAGTAATCTTCTGTTTTCTGCGAATACTGCCATGCATAATTCTGACCAAAGACACCACGCCCAGATAACTGTCAAACCACGAATCAATGATTAATGCTTGTAAAGGGCCGTCTATGTTTCCTTGCGGTGGAGGAACTTTAATAACCAGTTGCTCCAGGACATCACGAACACCCAGACCGGTTTTGGCGCTAATCATCAGCGCCTCATCCGCGGGAATACCTATCACCTCTTCAATTTCAGCCACTACTCGATCAGGTTCGGCAGAGGGCAAATCAATTTTGTTCAGCACCGGCACGACTTCCAGTCCCTGTTCTATTGCTGTATAGCAGTTTGCCACGCTTTGCGCTTCAACGCCCTGCGCCGCATCAACAACCAGCAGCGCACCTTCACAAGCCGCAAGCGATCTGGACACTTCGTAGGAAAAATCAACATGCCCCGGCGTATCAATAAAATTTAGCTGATAGGTTTCACCATCCATGGCCTTAAAATCCAGTGTAACACTCTGCGCTTTAATAGTGATGCCGCGCTCTTTCTCAATATCCATGGTATCGAGGACTTGCGCTGACATTTCACGGGCACTTAAGCCGCCACAGATTTGAATAAAACGGTCCGCGAGTGTTGATTTGCCATGATCAATATGCGCGATAATGGAAAAGTTTCTGATATGTTTTAAATCCACTGTGTTTTAACTGATTATGAGGTTGTTAAGGCGTTATTGCTTCAGTGCGAGCGGCAGAGATTGCCATTAAGGTATTTGTATAGTTTGATAAGACACAAAATTATAACAGATTAAGGCAAAGTCAAAGCCAAGTTTCTCTACAAAATGTTACAATCGATATACATGAGTGATCGAAAAAAAACGGCTTCCAACCCAAGGCGTACAGGTATCTACACAAGTCCTATCGCTCCCTCTCCTGCTGGAGAGGATAGATTGATCAGGAGTCCTGAGGTAATAAAACCTCTATCAAGAGACCGGATATATGACTGCAATCATGATCTCTGTTGTTGGCATCAATTGTGAAAACTTATCTTGCAATAAACGAGGAGTCCATATATGGGGAGAGGAGAATAAAATCAACTTCTTATATCCCCCTCATCCCAGCCTTCTCCCTCAAGGGAGAAGGAGCAGGCAAATATTATCTGCGTCGAATGAAAAGTTACCTATTTTGATGCTAGCTATTTGATAGTAATGGTTTTGTTTAGCCTGGCTACTCCCCAGCTATTCATTCCTTTGCCTTACAAACACCGCAAAGCGCGGTATCCCAGCCTGGGTAAACCCTTGATACCGGAAAGTCACCTGGCTCCCGGTCAACGGCGGATTTTTTCTTTGCAGCTGAGTAAAACCACTGCCTATATAAAATTCCTTGCCATTATCCATGCGGACTCTTATTGCTCCCATCAACCCGGTGTTTTTGCCTTTACCGGGTTTATAGGCGATAACGATGGCTTCAGCATCGTCAAAAGGTTTTACTTTGAGCAAATCATCACTGCGGCCGCTATGATAAAGCGCGGTTTGCCGATGCAGCATCAAACCCTCACTGCCTTGCCTGACAAGGTCATCAAGTTTATCCATCAATGCTTTATTAGAATCCACACGAAACTGCTCAATCACTTCCAGGAAGGGTGTCTTTGCCAATTGCCGCATGGCTTCAACACGTTCTGTAAAAGTTCCACCATGAGCAGGCAGATCAAATACCATAAACTTGACGCTTTTCCAGCCGTCATGCGGTGTTTGCTGCCGGACGACCGAAACAACGTCTTCATAGCGCCCTCGCCCCATCCATAACTCACCATCCAAAGGCCTGTCAGGGAAATTCCGGACAAACCACTCCGGCGCTATAAAGATGTTACCGCCGCGTGAAATAAGTTGCCTGCCATCCCATCTGGCTCGAACACCATCGAGTTTTTCACTGACCCAGAACTGCGCAACATCCTCATGCTGACGATAGACATTTGCCAGCATCACCTTGGGCGTTTCAGCGGCAGTTACCGGCAATGCGATTGGCAGCGTCAATAACAGGGCAATGAGGAAATACCTGAAAGCGGGGATAGCAATCGAATTTATCCCTGTTCTTTGAGCGGGTTGATAATCAGACATCGTTTTTAAAGCGGGACGATTTTAAACGGTCAAACGCGCCAAGATATCCAAGTCATTTTTACGTTGTTCAACTCGCCGCTGATAACTGGCCTGATTTTTGGTGCAGACCAATTTATAGGGCCGGCTGCTGCGTTCGGTAATGCAACTTACATCACATTTGTGACTCTGGATTGATTGCACAATATGATTTCGTTTTGGTTCAGCCGCTTTAAATGACCATGTGGATAGTGTTGGACTGTCCAAAAATGCGCGTAATTCGGCGCAATCCCGGCAAGTGCATTTAATTTGACTGTCCCTTCGCCAATCAGCAGGCGGCTCCAACACTTCGGCTACCCGTGTGTGCAAATGCGTCCGTACAACATTACACAAATGCTCTACAACCGCTAACACACAGCTGCTCGCTGTTTCAGTCAGCTGCAAGGCAGCCGGCACCAGGATTTTATCCATATCGTAGGTAGCAGGCCAGGCGAGCAGGTAAGTCAGGGCATTTTCTGCTAAATTGGCATCAATGGCACTGAAGCCAGTCAAAACATCCACCACCAAGTCGATATTGAAAGTCATTCTGGAGCGCTCCCAGGGTTGAAGCTGAGGAAATCGCTCCGGATCACCGGGCAGTGCTTTCAACAATGCGTGAGCGGCTGGGCTGAGGTCTTTAGCTGAACCTGTTTCACTCATAGCAAGCTGGGCCAGCAAGGACGCGCAGGCCTCCTGGGCTCTGGCAGCGCTTGTGCTTATTGCCTGTTCTGTCCAGCTCACCACATCCGTCCACGGCAACAGGTTTGCAGCTTGAGCCAGAGCGGCACTGTTCTCCTTGTTATAGAAACCGCTTGCTGCGACCATTGACCAAAAGCGCCGGAGGTGTTCACTGTCACGCAAGCGGTACAGAGTGTCCAAAAATTCACGGGCAGTATTGGTTTTGTAAGCGTTCTGGCTAAGGTATTGAGGTAGCCAGTCGCGCAGCATGTAACCCGCCAGGGTATGTGCATCCTGCCGTAAGCCTGAATTTTGGTCTTTATTTCCAGATTCCCAGCGCTGGCAAAAATCATGCAGTACCGGCATTGTTGTACTCAGACCTGCCTGATTAATAATCGCCAAGTATCGCGCTTGCGGCCAAAGGACTAAAGCCGCACGGCAATAAGAACGCTCAAAGGATGCCCCCTCATTGCCGGTGGCTTCATGAAATTCGACGTCATCAGTCTCCATGTCTTCGAAGGCCTCGGGCGGGCAAAACTCATGGGCGCTAAAGGGCAAATCCGGTAAAAGCGACGGCTTGCCATCAGGCCGCCGCCATTCGGAAACCGTCTCTATGCGTTCAATGACTTCGCCCACTTCGAAATCGTCTTCATTCCAATAGCGTCCGCTTCCGGCATATTCAGCACTGCCGTTTTCTTCCACAGACACCAGGGCCAGATGGATTTCACAATCGGCTTGCCCGGCTGCTGCGACCAACACATCAGCGACCGCTTCATCGGCATTTTTTAAGGCATCAAATCCCAATTCGGCCGGCGTGTAAGCGTGTTCCAACAGATAAATCAGCTTTTCCGGTGTTTCTCCATGCGGTTTAATACTTAGCTTGGTAGCCCAGTCGCGCAGCAGGCCTGCCACTTTATCTTGCTCAAGACTGTAATCCGGCGGTTTAGGCAGCGGCATTTTTTTGTCCGTGCGCAAGAGGTTGTAGATCAAGGTTAACCGGCAACCTTGTGTGATTGGCAATACTTCATGTAAGCAGTCGGCGTAAAAAGCCGCGAAAGCGATTTCAGAAGGATCATCGCGGCATAGATCAAGTTTTACCTGTTCTTGCTGATGCTGTACAACTAACTCACCCCCGCTGTAAACCGAAGGCAACACAATGACCAAAGTAGCAAACATGCCCGCCGCTTTTTCAGTATCCCGATGGGTGATGAAAAAACTGCCCGCGTCGTATACCAGTAGTTTATAAAGTTCCGCCCTGACTTCACTGCTGACACCTAACCCTGTCGCGGCACGCTTGACTATGGCATCCAGGTTTTTTTGCCAATGCTTGCCGCTGAGCGTCACTCGATTGGCGTCAATTTGCCAGGTTCGCCGCAACTGAGTATCAACAATCGTTTCCTGACCGCGGCCATAAGGCGCATGCTCCGCCACTGCCACAAGCTGTTCTGCCTGTAGGGGCAGCAATGGCAAAGCAATTCGGCCCACACCCTCAACTTCCAGGTGAGGCGGGAAAACTTCGAGGGTACCCGTAGCGTAGAAATTACCAGGACGCTGGACATTTTGCAGGGCATTGAACAATTGGTTGGTTATTGAAGACATAGCGTTCTTGTGTTGGTTAAAAAAATATCTATGGATTAGTGCGGGATCCCTGTGTTCTGTCCAGGTTTAAGCTTCATTCACCGGTTTTAAGCAAAACCAAGGAAAACCGCCAGCGCCCGGTTCACCGCCAGCATCGTCTCATCGTCCAGGCGACCAAACACCGAACCAATCTTGTTATGTGCGACCGACTGGGATTTATCCACCATCACCTGTGAAGGCTTGAATAGACCGTTCTGCTCAGTTGGCTTTACCGGAATGCGAAACAGCGGCGCATTGCGTAACTCGCCGGTCACGGGCAAAATCGCCACGGACGGGTGTGCATCGAACAGATCAGACTGGATAACCAACGCCGGCCGCGGCTTGCCGAGATCGCCTTTTAAGGTCACCGTCACCAGATCGCCACGCCTCATTTCCAGCCTTCGCGGTCGGCCGCAGCCTCAAGCCAATTGATGGTCTCCTGCTCATGCGCATCTTCCTGCATAAGTAGCGACTGGCGGCGGCATTTCTCGGCAAAACCCGGCCGCCGCGTATCCGGCACCCAAATCTGCACCGGCCGCAAGCCGGATTCCCGCAATGCCGAACGATGCTTTTGCACCCGCGCCGATGTGCTTGTACTCAAGAATACCTCCAACACTTAATGTTACATGAAACGCATGATAGCCCGCTTTTTCGTTACATGCAACAGACAGGGCGGGGAGTCGCTATTTTTGCGAAAGCATTTTTGGGCTTCCCTGCCCAAAAAAGCGGCAAAAATTACGCGACCGCTCATGCCTGCGGCTGCCCCAGCCGTCCTGCTTCATTCGTCGGATACCCAACACGGGGTGGGGTATCCAACATCATTCTCGCAATGACTCGACGCGATTTCGTAAAGCCTGCATTTTCACTACGCAAAAAGCGCTTCGTGAAAACACATGCCCTATCGCTTCTGGGGACTACTCGACTCCTGTCTCGCAGCGCATGAAGAGTGCAGGGCGGGTTATTCAAACCCGACCCGGACGTTTGAATCTTGGGGAGGCGCACACTCTTTTATGCCCAAAACGTTGCGACGGGGTGAATGCCCCGTCGCGCAACGGATTACATCAGATAAAAAAAATTAATGCATTTTCTGGCCTAGCCCAAACAATTAATGATTTCATTGACTAACGAGGCTTCGCCTCAGACCAACGAGTCGTGATTTGGCCGCTTTTTTGATACACTGTGGCTCTAGCCCTATTGGCTAACACTTTGTGAGGATGCACTTGTAATTCCTGTAAATCGGACTCATGAACGTGCATTATTTTAGTGCGTTACGCTGACGCGGATTAATCCGCCAGCGAATACTCCAGTCACTATCCGTAAGTGGTGCATCCTACAAAGTGGTTTAAAAAAGCTCCTTTTTTGGAGAGAAGAGTTTTTTTGTCTCAAATTTTAAACTTGACTCATTTTTAAAGATCTTCTGACATAAAGGTATTTAACTCCCTCTGGCGCGCGCGGCACGCCCTACTAAGCCGGATAGATTGTAGGGTGGGCTATATAACATGCCGAGTTCGCATCGCCTTCCATTTCCCAAACAACAAACAAATCCCGGTAAAGGTATGCAATGCGTACCCCGGCTGTTGTTTGACTGAACCTACAAACGACAAGAGTCACAAAGACATTCTTGATATAAATATTTCGGGCAAAACGGCCAAGTCAGGAAAAGCATTAAGCACTTTTTTGTCAACTGTTACCAGAGGCAAGCCTAAATCATGCGCAAGCCACACAAACTCACAATCATAAGCGCTATAGCCACTCTGTATAGCTAAAGAAAACACCGCACTGCCGTTCACAACTTTATCGGGCACAGTAATCAAATCAATCGAACGTTGCAGCAGAAAATGCGCATCATCTAACGCAATATCGCCACGCCGGACTGCACCCAGAAAAACATTACGTAACTCGGAATGAATAAGACCGGGCGCAATCCAATCCGGATCAATGCCCATAATCGTTTCAGCCTGGGCAGTATAGGGTGTGGGAAGCAGTAAATAAACCAGCAGATTAGTATCGACCACAATCATGGGCGTACGTCTTCCTTCCAGCTGGCAATATCCACTTCAATGATCGTAGGGGAATAACGGTTACGTACCGCCCTTATTTGTTCGAGTACTACCGCCTTGTCTTGGGTTGATTGCTGAACGTAAGTTTCAAGCGCAAACACAATTTCTTTAGTGAGGCTGCGGTGGTGGCTATGCGCAACTTCCACCAAACGGTGATATAAGGAATCAGGAATATTTTTTAAAGTAATACCAGGCATGGCAAATCTCGGTTATCAATTCACCACCATTATGCCACCACATTTACGGTTCTTGCTATTTTTATGCTGATTCCCAAGCTTGGTTTTGGGAGCAAGCACGCAGGGCGTGATAACCAAAGCCGGGTGAGGTGTATTATCAGGTATTCGCGCCAAGCTTGCAGCATACTGACCTCATCCATAACGCGCCTGCCAACCACGGCATTGGGAATCGTACCAAGAGTAACCTCGCCGGGCAGCTTAATGAAATCAGCATAAGGAATCACTACAAATGCCGGTTTGCTGCCTTACCGCACCCCCTGATCATGGCTACGATAACGCCAAACACTTTTCAATGCGTTGTAAGCGATCCTGGATTGCTTCAATTACTGTTTGTTGACGATAGATGTCTTCCTGAGTACCCAGGTTATCGCGTCTAAGTCCGGCAATACTCGTCTCAACGCCTGTCAAACGCTGTTTAACTTTCTTTAAACCCGTTTCAATCCGATCTTGTCCGGCGCGTAAAGCTGGTAAATGTTCAAGGACTACGTCATCCAGGTTATCCATCATATTAAGACCTCTTGGTATATTTAAGTGTTATCGAATTGTATTGCATTAGAAGTTGAATGTGTCAGAACAAAGCCAGAACAAAGGGTATTAATAATGTGGGTATATGTAAAAAAATAGCAATGTATAATCGTATACAACGCTAAAGAAGGAGATAATCATGCGCAGAATCCAAACCTATTTACAAAATACTGTTTACGAACACTTAAAACACAAATCGCAAATGATCGGGGTCAGTATTGCGCTGGTTCCCAAGTTCCGGCTTGGGAACCAGGAAGGCGAAGCTCCAGCTTCGCGAAACTGGAAGTTAGAGCTTCCTCAACCGAATTCCCAAGCTTGAGCTGGGAATTAGCGCCTGGCGAGAACTCCCGATAAAGTAATGCTAAGCACCCTCGTCCGCTTTTCCATCCGTTTTTACGGCATTGTTATTGCACTTGCCGTATTGATCTTGCTCTACGGCAGTTATCGCTTGACCACCGCGGGCCTGGATATATTTCCTGAGTTTGCGCCCAAGCGGGTCATTATTCAAACTGAATCGCCAGGACTGTCTGCCGAGCAGGTTGAAGTCCTGGTAACCCGGCAGATTGAAATGTCTATCAGTGGCTTGGTGGGGTTGGAGTCGGTGCGTTCCGAATCCATTCAGGGTTTATCGATAATCACGGCGACGTTTAAAGAAAAAAGTGATGTTTCTCGCAATCGCCAACTGATTAGCGAACGTCTGGCGAGTTTGCCGGCTCATCTACCGCTGGGCATTGTACCCGTTGCGATACCGCTGTCTTCGTCTTCCGCGACGGTTTTAACCATCGGCTTGAGTTCGGATACGAAAGATTTAATGGCTCTGCGGAGTCTGGTTGACTGGACTATCGTGCCGCGTTTACTGGCTGTGCACGGCGTTGCCGATGTTAATGTATTCGGCGGAGAAATTGCGCAACTGCAAATTCAGGTTGATCCGGTTCAGTTGCATCGTTTTAATTTGGCTCTGGATGACATCATCCAAGCGGCCTCTCAAGCTGGAACCATCCATGGCGGCGGTTTTATAGAAAATCTTAACCAGCGTATCACCCTGCAGGTCATTGGACAGCCTGCTACGCCGGAACAATTTGCAAAAATTATTGTTAAACGCGACAAAGGGCGCAACATTACTCTGGGCGAAGTCACCACCCTCCGTTATGCACCTGAACCGCCCATCGGCGCGGCACAAATTGTCGGTAAACAGGGCATAGTCATGATGATTATCGGGCAATACGGAGCCAACACCTTGACGGTGTCCAGACAGGTTGAACAGGTGCTGAAAGAATTCGAGCCTGTTTTCAAAAATGAGGCCATTACTTTTTACGAACACTTGTTCCGTCCCGCCGACTATATAGAAAGATCCATTTCCAATTTATCGGGGCATTTGCTGATTGGCGGTTTGTTTGTGCTGATTATTTTGTACCTGTTTTTGTTTAACTTTCGCACGGCTTTTATTTCGGCTTTGGCTATTCCCGTTTCTTTAATCGGTGCTGTGATTGTTTTGCTGGAAACGGGGGTTAATCTTAACATCATGGTGTTGGGCGGCCTGGCTATTGCATTGGGTGAAGTGGTTGATGATGCCATTATTGATACCGAAAACATTTTCCGGCTCTTGCGTGAAAACCGGCTCGTTCCCAAGCTCCAGCTTGGTAACGAGCCGTTGCCCGTTGCAACGGTTGTTTATAGCGCCTCGCTGGAGGTGCGCAGTTCGGTGGTCTACGCCAGTTTTATTGTCGCGCTGGTCTTCGTGCCCTTGTTGACACTAAACGGCGTGGCCGGGCGCTTATTTGCGCCACTGGGTTATTCGTATATTCTGGCCATTTTGATGTCGTTACTGGTGGCTCTCACCTTAACGCCAGCGCTGTGTTTTGCCTTGCTGGGCGGCAAGCTCGATGTTGCCGATGACCCGCCGCTTATCAAACGCATCAAACCGCTTTATAAAAGCTTGCTGGGTTTTGTTTTCAGGCGTTTTAATGTGTTGATTGCCGGCAGCATTATTGTGTGCCTGTCAGGAATATTCGCCTTTTTTAGTCTGGACAGCAAATTTTTGCCCGAACTGCGTGAAGGCCATTTTATCGTTCATACCACCAGTATTCCCGGCACGTCTTTGCAAGAATCATTAAGAATCGGGAGCAAACTGACCGAACAGTTTATGACCATTCCGGGTATACAATCGGTATCGCAATGGGCAGGGCGCGCCGAACGTGGCGCCGACACTTACGGCAGTCATTACAGTGAGTATGAAGTTCGCCTTGAGCCGCTGTCGGGGGCTAAGCAACAGCAAATACTGAACCAGTTACGTGAAATTCTGACCCGCTTCCCCGGCATTGTCTTTGAGGCCAACACCTTTTTAACAGAACGAGTTGATGAAACCATATCCGGCTATACCTCGCCTGTTGTTGTTAATCTTTACGGTAATGACCTGAATGTGCTTGACGCCAAGGCACAAACGCTTGCCCAAATTATGCGTGAAACTCCAGGTGCCACCGATGTGCAGTTACGGTCACCACCGGGTACACCGTTATTGCAAATTCACTTGAATCTCGACCAGCTTGACTTTTGGGGTGTGATGCCCACACAAATTGTCAACACCTTGCAAGCCGCTTACGAAACCCGGATAGTAGGGAAACAATTTCAGGGCAATAAAATTTACAATATTGCGGTGGCTCTAGCGCCGGAACTAAGGCAGCAACCTCAATCCATCGCCCAATTGCCTGTCAGAACACAGGATGGTACTTTAATCAGGTTGGAACAAGTCGCGGAAATTCGGCATACGGCAGGCCGCTACAACATACTGCACCAGGGTTCACAACGGCGGCAAGCCGTCAGCTGCAATGTGATTGACAGGGATCTGGATGCTTTTATGCAGGAACTTAAAACCCGCGTACTCAATGAAAT
>JBBQCU010000081.1:0-10338 GCA_038319065.1 Methylococcales bacterium | reverse complement strand
AATGACATCCATCAGCATCCTGAACCCCAACTTTTTTTTGATCAGATTGATGCCAATTTTTAATTGGGGAATCTTCAGCGTCGGGTCCACGAAAAGTTCTACCGGGTCATAGCCTGGTTTACGGTGAATATCGACGGTTCTGGCAAAATCAGGCGCCTTGTTTTCATCCAGCCAATAATAATAGGTGAACCAATGATGCTGAGCGGCTACAGCAACCAGCTCTCCTGAACGGGGGTGATCAATTCCCCATTGCGCTTTTTCAGTTTTATCCAATATAAACTCGATACCCTCAATACCGGTCAAGAGCTTCTTTACCTTAACTATATCGTCGCTGTTGTTAATATAGATATGGGCGACCTGGTGATCCGCTACTGCAAAAGCACGCGATGCACCGCAATCCAGCATTTCCCAGCCCAGGGTTTCGCGAACATTGATATAGCCATGTTCCCGTAAAATCTGATTGATATGAACTACGCCCTCGGCTTGCTCGATTCCGTATTCGGAAACGATAAGGATATCGCCCTGCCGTTCTTTGACGGCATCAATCAGTTGTCCGGCAACACGGTCAATTTTTTCTACATCTTGCCAAATGTCCGGGTGATTAGGCCCTAATCGTTGCAGATTGTAGTCCAGGTGCGGCAAGTAAACGAACTCCAGCGCCGGCTGTTGTTGCATGACGAGTCTGGCAGCATCGGCTATCCATTGCGAGGAGCGAATATCGGCTGTTGGACCCCAGAAGTTGAACATTGGGAAAGGACCCAATGTTTTTTCAAGGTCTACAACCAGATTTGACGGACTGGAATAAATAGCCGGTATTTTACGGCCATCAGCCGGATAAATTGGTCTGGGAGTCACCGAATAGTCTACCTTGGCATACATGTTGTACCACCAGAACATTTGCGCGCAACTGATATCCGGGTTTATTTTTTTCAGGCTTTCCCATACCTGTTCATTCTGGATTAACTGGTTGGCTTGTTTCCAGAAGCCTATTTCTGCTAGATCCCGAAAGTACCAGCCGTTAGCGACAATGCCATGCTCGGTAGGCAGCTTTCCAGTCAGCATTGTGGCTTGCGCTGAACAGGTAAGCGCTGGGAAAACGCCATCCAACTCCGCAAGATAACCTTCGTCGATTAATTTATTGATATTGGGTGTATGCTCCCCTAAAAGAGCCGGGGTTAAGCCAACAATATTGATTACAACAAGGGGGCTGATTATTTTTGTCATTAGTAACTGCTTACAGGAGGAGTCCCCGGGAGGACATTTGTTTTTCTAACCAGTTAAGTTCTTCAGTGAGTCCTTTGATTAAAGCGCTGTCATTTTGTGGCCGCAAAAAGACAGGCAGCACTTGCCAGGTATAGGTTTCTACTTCCAGATGCGGATGACATCCGGGATTAGCTTTAAGAAAATCCAGCGCTTTAAGTATGCTGCTTTGTGTCGTGTTGAGTTCTTGCCGCTCAAGGGTAGTTGCCTGAATAGGGACATGAAAATGGACCCGCCACGGATGGGTCTTGGGAAAATCTTCCGTTTCAAATGCTAAAGCCAAATCAACTGATCCGGTTAATTTATTATTTTTCTTGGTGCGAACTTGATGCAGATATTTTGGTTCTGCAAATTTATGAAGTACTTGTAAACCGCTTTCCTGTTCAGGGAATTTCAACTCAAGTGAACTGGATATTTGAATTTTACCAATGGCAATACCGGCAGCCAGTAAACGAGCCATTGAAACATCAACTTCCTCAAACATGACGGCTTGATGACAAACATCAAAGCACACGCCCAGGTGATTTCTGATGTTTTTTTCACAGATTCCCAGCGCCGATGCTTTAACTGGAAGCTGATGCTGGAAAAAATGAATCATTTCTTCGGTTGTTTCCAGCACACAATCAGGTTCCATTTCCAGACAGACACGAATAGAACGTCCACTGGTTTGATAAAGATCGGCTAAAAACCCGGCCAATCTACACAAAGCTTCCAGGGCTACTTCATGCTGCTCTTGTGTCCAGGTGTAACGAAAACCTAGAGGTAATGTTGAAATGGTTCCTTCCGTCATCTCGTCCGGCAGACAGAAAGCCAGAATTTCTGCCAGCCTCTTGGTATAGTTATAACGTTGAAACTGACTCCAGTCGGGCGTATATACCTGTTCCTTGACTGACTCAGCATGGAAATTGCCAAAAGGAAAACCATTTAGCGTAAACAGTTTAATTTTATTGCGCTCAAGAAGACTTACCAATTCATCGATTTTCGCCGAGTTAATGGCCAGTTCAGTTGAAACTTGATCGCTAAGCCATAAGCCTGCACCCATTGTTTGCAGATTACGCGCCTGGCGAACGCCGCTCATAAAAAAGGCAATAACAGTGTTAAGCGACTCTACTGTTTCGGCTGGATGAACATTGCTGCAATAGGTAAGTTCATGTCTTTGCCATGGCCGTATATTATGTTCTTTTATCACTGAACCACTGGTGTTTGTCCGCGTAATACAGAATTTTCTTCCCAGAGTTTTTGTTGGTCTATAGCAATGGGCTTCAAAACTTCTTCTACCGAGATACGGCCACTTTGAGCGTAATAGTTAATGGGGTTGATAAATAAAACCTGTTCGACCTCATTTTCAGTGTAGCCGGCATCCAGCATTGCCTGGCCGGTTTTTGGCACCTTGAGAGGGTCACTTTTCCCCCAATCAGCCGCGCTGTTAACCACCATTTTTTCAAGTCCATATTGTTTAAGCAATGCAACCATGCGAGTCTCACTCATTTTTGTATCAGGATAAACGGAATGCCCACGCCAGCACCCGGAATCAAGAACCAGCGGCAAGGTAATTTCATTTAAGTGGTCGATTAATACCAATTCAGGATTGATGCCAACTTCCTTTACCAGCGCCAGGGTCCGTTCCGTGCCAGTTTTTTTATCGCGATGCGGTGTGTGAACCAAAGCCGGCAGGTTTAATTCTTTTGCCAGTTCCAATTGTTCGGCAAAAAAACGATCTTCAGCCTCAGTAATGTCGTCATAACCGATTTCCCCGACAGCGACGACATTGTCCTTCGCACAATAACGCGGTAAAAATTTCATGACTTCTTCAGCCATTGCTACATTATTAACTTCTTTTGGGTTGATTCCCATGGTGCAATAATGACGAATGCCGAATTGACTGGCACGAAAAGTCTCCCAACCGATTAGTGAGTTGAAATAATCTATAAACGAACCTGCTTGTGTCCGCGGCTGACCCAGCCAGAATGCTGGCTCAACAACACCTACAATGCCGGCCGCTGCCATGTTTTCATAGTCATCGGTAGTCCGGGCTAACATATGAATATGTGAATCGAAATATTTCATGATATGTTCCTTATTTTATGATTTGGTTCTTTGCAAAAAGCGCAATTATTATTGGGTCTTTCTCAACCTGCAGATGTTCATTAAGCAGTTGCTGTCTCTCTGGAGTTAGAGGATTTTGTTGTAGCAAAGCTTTAACGGCGTAATACCTTTCCTGGGGACTCTCATTTGACAGATGACTTATCATCAGCGCTTCTCCCTCAACACTCGCATAGGGTTCCAAGGCCAACCATATATCAGAAGGAATAATGCGATTTGCTGCGACTCTTTCCTTAATATAATCTTCACACATCTGTGAAAGTTCCAAGTTTGCCCGTTGTAACAGACCCATAACGGGATCAATCCCGATACCCAGGAACAGCGCTTTCAGTACCAGTTGATTGAATTCATGTTCCGAATAATATTTTGCCGGATAGGGATTGTATTGAGCCAACGCTTCAAACAAGGGCTTGCTATTCGTTCTGCCTACTTCACGCGCATAAGGTTTTAGCGTTTCGCCATTAGCGAATAATATTAATATTCGCGTGACCGCGGCCACTTCCGATTCATCCCCTTGTTGGAAATAAGCCTTAATTATACTCTGCGCTTGCGGGACATCGGTAAGAACTGATCGCAAAACCAAAAGAACCCTTCCCGCATCGGCAACTGTCCAATGCCTGGCAACCAGACCGGATGTCAGCTGCAACGGGTTTATGTCAGATCCTAACAGGTCATTGCCTAATTTACGCCGGGTTTCTGCGGATAAGTTTAAAAGGTCATTGATCAAATCATCACTATTGTTAATTTGATCTAAAGCCGATTCCAGCCATTTATTTTGCTCATTATTTATTGAGTATTTTAGTCCTGTACTGAGCCTATCATAAGCCTCATTGATCATAACTTCTTCCCCTGGTTCCTGATGATCTCAAGTTACTCGCATGGAACGGCCTAATATCCAACCCGGCAACAATAACAATAATATCACAATCGATCCCCAAGTGTAGGTGCTGGAAAGTGTAATTAGCGCATCCAGAGGAATGATGCCCATGACTAAAAATTTTATTGTTTTTTGTATCTGCAAAGGTGAAAAATCCTGATAAGTTTTCAACATCCGGAAAAGTATTAACAGCAGGGAAAAAAGCAGGATCGAGCTAGTCAATACTCGAAAGGAGGATGCTTTTAACTGAATGAATAAGATAATGGCTGCACAGATAAACATACCAATACTGCTGAAAACAATGAACAGTCGCCTGGTTGCAGTGGTTTCTTCAGTGCTTAGTAAAGTCAGCGAACTGACATAAATAAAGATTGGCAATGCCAGAATAAAATGCTCGGGCAGAAACGGAATGATAGAAAGCCCTAGGAGCCAGTTCATATAACGGCATCCGCCCATTACCAGAGTTCCGAATAGCGTTTTTTTGGCGTAAGCATTATAAAAAATAATCAATGCCGACAAGAGCAAGGCTATGAAGAACGGCTTGAAACCGGCCAGGCTTGCAATAACCAGGCCTGTAGCCATTAATATCCAGCCCAGCCGCCAAGCTGTTCTAATCGGGATACGGCCGGAAGGGAGAGGACGCGACGGGCGATCCCTGTTATCTTCATTAAAATCGAAACAATCGTTAAGTACCATACCAGACATGTAAAGAAGTGCTGAAGCCACTAGCAACAGCAATAGACTTGGCCATAGTATCCTGCCCTGGGTAACAATGATGTGGGCGGCAAGAATATTGGATAATGCGGTAAAAACGGCTGGTGCGCGCACCAACTGAAGATAGTTGAAGAATGAACTAGGCATGAAAGTTTAATTCTGATAGTAAACCGGAAAGAAAGTCGATTGATCGTTTACCAACCTCTACCGGTTGTTCGGGAAAACTGTAGAGTTCAACTGTCAAAAAACCATCATATTTAGCCTGCTTCAGCGCATTTAAATAGCGGGCAAAAGGCAAATCCCCATCGCCCGGAACCAGGTGAAAATGTTTCAAATTATTGATATCTTCAACATGAACATTCCAGATACGCCCGGACAAGGATTTTATGGCTAGTTCCGGTTCTTCCCTGATAAGAAATGAATGGCCTATATCCAGGTTTACCCCCAATAAAGGTGAATCGACTCTATGAATCACTTCGCAAACTTCGTCAGCACGCTCGACTATCAATCCCGGCTCGTATTCAATACCTATTTTCACGTTGTAGTGATCAGCAAATTCGCAAATTCTTTTCAAGCTTTCAATAAAATGACCAGTAGCGCGTTCAGGCAAACATCCTGGTGTGGGTTGACCGGATGTTATGCTAACACAAGACGCTCCAATGCTGTGCGCCAGATGGATTGCTTTCAGTATTATTGCTTCCCTGGTACGTCGAATACCGGGATTATCATTTGTCAATGATGGTTCAAATACATTCTCTGGTGGAGCTGTTGAAAAATAGCTGTTCGCAGTATTGGCATTCAAATTACTGACTTTTAACCCGCGCTCCGACAAGATTTTTTTAATATTTTCAATTTGCTTTTCATCCACATCGTCCGGATACCAATGAGGTCTTTCACAGAGTATCTCCGCGCCAGCGTAACCCAAATCAGCTATATGATTAAGGGCAGAAAGCAAATCCGTTTTAGTAAACGCATTAGTACTATAGGCAAGTAACATATATAGTAAATAATAAAAAGTTTATAATAATGCTCAACAACTTCTTTAATCCTATCTGCTCTTATGGAAGTATCAGACAGATTAAATTGACCGGTGCATGCTTCAGATAGATTTCCTATCTTAAAAATACACCTGTGTGAGTCCAGTTAAAATATAGTAAATATTAGGTTAACTTGCTTATTATTAGGGTATTGCAATTGCACGTCCAGAAAACTATTGAAACTACAATAAGAACCATAGATTTGAATTACATTGGTTAAGTCATATTCCATCTGAGAATTTACTTGATTTTTGACAACGCGCTGCCACTGTTCTTAGTCTTGGGTTTTTGGTATAGTCAACCCGTGAACACTATCTACGTCTTAAATAAACAACCATACGTCAACAGATAATACAAATCACCAAGCTACTCTACACCTCTGTCTTTTTCAAGCTCGAAAAACTCATGTTGTAACATAACCTTAAGTATTTCTCATTCAGATCTAAACTTAACATAAAGGCTCCGCAAACTTATTTTGCTGAACTTCAGACGCTCACTGCACAACAACAGACATTATGAATAATCCACTATTAACCAACACCGTCCTTCCTTTGTTTTCCCAGATAAAACCGGAACACATTGAACCCGCTATCACTCAACTATTGGACGAAGCGCGTGCAGTTGTCGACCAGCATCTTCAAGCGACCACACACTATACCTGGCAAAATCTGGTTGAACCGCTGGAAAACGCTGAAGACAGACTCAACAAAGCTTGGTCTCCTGTCAGTCATCTTAATTCTGTTGTTAACAGCGATGAACTGCGTGAAGCTTATAATGCGTGCCTGCCCAAACTCAGCGCATACTCCACTGAAATGGGGCAAAACGAACAACTGTTCAATGCCTATCAAATTATTGCCAAAAGTGATGAATTTGCAACGCTGGATATTGCTCAACAAAAAATTATCCATAATGCCTTAAGAGATTTCAAATTATCCGGCGTTGATCTGGATAGCGAGAAAAAACTACGTTACAAGGAAATCAGTCAGGAATTATCGCGTCTTGCCAGTAACTATGAAGAAAACCTGCTGGATGCGACTAATGCGTGGAACAAACTTATCAGGGATGAACAGGATTTAGCCGGATTGCCTGATTCTGCAATGGCTCAGGCCAAACAAACAGCGGAAAGCCAGAATGAAGAGGGCTGGATGATAACCCTGCAATTTCCCTCCTATCAAGCCGTCATGACTTACACCGATGACAGGGCATTGCGCCGCGAACACTATGAAGCTTTCTCAACCCGCGCTTCAGATCAGGGTCCACAGGCAGGACACTGGGATAACAGCCTGATCATGGAGCAAATTCTGGCACTGCGCCATGAAAAAGCCCAACTATTAGGTTTCAACAACTACGCTGAGCTGTCCCTGGCTACCAAAATGGCCAGCAAGCCGGATGATGTGATGCATTTTCTGGAAGACTTGGCTGATAGATCCTGGCGACAGGCACGCAAGGATTTAGCGGAATTACGTGAATTTGCCGAGCAACACTATGGCATTAAAGATCTTCAATCCTGGGATTTAGGCTATTTTTCGGAAAAAATGCGTCAGCATTATTACCAGCTTTCACAGGAGGAAGTTAAAGCCTATTTTCCTATCACCTGCGTTTTGCCTGGACTGTTTGCCGTCGTAGAAAAACTGTACGGATTGAACATAACCGAAGTTGATGAATTCGACAGCTGGCATCCTGATGCACGTTTTTTCCAGATACATGACGATGCCGGTCACCTACGCGGCAAATTTTATACTGATCTCTATGCCCGCCAAAAAAAACGTGGCGGAGCCTGGATGGATGACTGCGTAGGCCGTAAAAAAACCGATGACACCATTCAAACCCCCGTCGCTTACCTGACCTGCAACTTTACCCCGCCAACCGGAAATGATCCAGCTTTGCTGACTCATGACGAAGTTATCACCTTATTTCATGAATTCGGTCACGGCCTGCACCACATGCTCACCCAGGTTGACCATCTCGGTGTTTCCGGCATTAACGGCGTTGAATGGGATGCAGTCGAATTGCCCAGTCAATTTATGGAGAACTGGTGCTGGGAGCAAGAAGCACTGGCACTGATTTCAGGTCATTATCAAACTGGCGAAACTTTACCCGATTCCTTATTTAACAAAATGCTGGCTGCGAAAAACTTTCAGGCAGGCATGATCATGGTAAGACAACTGGAATTCAGCATGTTTGATTTTAGAATCCATCAGGATTACAACCCTGAAAAAGGCGGTCGCATCTATGAAATTCTGGAGCAAGTCAGAAACCAGGTTGCCGTTGTTCAACCGCCTGAATTCAATCGCTTTGCCCATAGCTTTTCACATATTTTTGCCGGTGGTTACGCGGCAGGTTATTACAGCTACAAATGGGCTGAAGTCTTATCCAGTGACGCTTTTTCCTTATTTGAAGAAAAAGGCATTTTTGACCAGGAAACCGGTAAAGCTTTTTTGACCAACATTCTTGAGAATGGCGGCAGCCAGGATGCAATGGACTTATTTACCAAGTTCCGGGGCCGTAAACCTACCATTGATGCCTTGCTTAGACATAACGGCATAGCCGCATGAAATACAGGGATCTGCGGGATTTTATCAAACAACTGGAAAAACAAGGTGAGCTGAAACGAGTTACTATCCCCGTTGATCCCTATCTGGAAATGACGGAAATTTGCGACCGCACATTAAAACAAGGCGGTCCGGCTTTACTGTTTGAATATCCGACAGGCTACAACATTCCTGTGTTAGCGAATCTATTCGGTACGCCGCGCCGTGTTGCCATGGGCATGGGCGCGGAATCCGTAACTGAACTGCGCGGCATTGGTGAATTACTGGCAACATTGAAAGAACCGGAGCCCCCCAAAGGCATGAAAGATGCCTGGGAAAAGTTTCCTGTATACAAGCAAGTGCTGAATATGGCACCAAAACTGGTTTCATCACCACCTTGCCAGGAACTGGTCCGGGAAGGCGATGAGATTGATTTGAGCGTTTTCCCTATTCAAACCTGCTGGCCGGAAGATGCTGCCACTTTAATTACCTGGCCTTTGGTAATTACCAAGGGCCCAAACAAAGACCGGCAAAATCTGGGCATTTACCGCCAGCAAGTCATTGGCAAAAACAAAGTCATCATGCGCTGGCTAACGCATCGGGGCGGAGCGTTAGATTTTAGGGAGTGGCAAAAAGCCTATCCCGGCAAACCATTCCCTGTTTCTGTTGCTTTGGGCGCAGACCCTGCAACCATACTCGCCGCTGTCACGCCCGTTCCCGACACCCTGTCTGAATACGCCTTTGCCGGCCTGTTGCGCGGCAGTAAAACCGAAGTCGCTAACTGCCTGATTAATGATTTACAAGTACCGGCAAGTGCTGAAATAGTCCTGGAAGGGTTTATATATCCCGGCGACACCGCCCAGGAAGGCCCGTTTGGCGATCATACCGGTTACTACAATGAAGTCGATGAATTTCCGGTTTTCACGATAGAACGTATCACTCAACGCCAGGCGCCTATCTATCACAGCACCTTTACCGGCAGACCGCCGGATGAGCCCGCAGTCCTGGGCGTTGCCTTAAATGAAGTCTTCGTGCCCATTTTACAAAAACAATTTCCCGAAATTGTCGACTTTTACCTGCCGCCCGAAGGCTGCTCTTACCGTATGGCTGTCATCAGTATGAAAAAGCAATATGCAGGTCATGCCAAGCGCGTAATGCTAGGCACTTGGTCCTATTTGAGGCAATTCATGTACACAAAATTTGTCATCGTCGTCGATGATGATGTCAATGTCCGCAACTGGGAAGATGTCATCTGGGCAATCACCACACGCATGGATCCGGCCAGGGATTTAACGATACTGGAAAACACCCCGATTGATTATCTTGATTTCGCTTCACCTGTATCCGGCTTGGGCTCTAAAGTAGGCTTTGATGCGACCAATAAATGGCCAGGGGAAACCAACAGGGAATGGGGTAGACCTATTGTAATGTCGCCGGAGATTATCAAGAAAGTGGATGCTATGTGGGATTCTTTGTTTTAAATCAATGTGCAGCTCCGTAAGATGCTCTGTTTACCTTCCGGCTATATGGCACTCACTGCTTACCCTACCGGGCTCGAAACAGTGCTAAGGCACTGGCGAGTCTGGATGCATTCTAACGTACAATCGCAAATATGGTTAAATTGTGCTTATAATGTTCCTACGATACGGTATCTATCCGGCTCACAATCTCACTGGATGCCAGCTCCAGTCCATTCTTGTAACACTTGATGGCATTGTCTTTATCGTCTTGTGCAAATAATAAATCGCCCAGCAATTGATAAGCCTGAACGGTCGGTTCAGCAGCGATGCTTTTAGCCAGATAACTCTCGGCCTTT
>JBBQCU010000080.1:0-10408 GCA_038319065.1 Methylococcales bacterium | reverse complement strand
AAAAGGGATGGACTTTTGAAATTTAAAGGGGGGGACTAACGGGAATTATCTGTTGTAAGGCTGGGGAAAAGCAAACTGTAGCCCACAGATAAGGAGGCTACAGTTTCATTAAGCAATTAGATGATTGTTACTTCTTCTGCTTGCGGGCCTTTTTGGCCTTGTGTAACAGTAAACTGTACTTTTTGTCCTTCATCAAGAGATTTGAAGCCGGAGCTGTTAATGTTGCGAAAGTGAACAAAAACGTCAGGGCCGCTTTCTTGTTGAATAAAGCCAAAGCCTTTCTCTGCGTTAAACCATTTAACTGTGCCAGTAGTCATTGTGTATTCCTAGATAAAATATGTAATTGTAATTGAAGCCTCAAGGGGCTGGTGGCGCTGGGAAATTTAAGAATTACTTATGATAAACAGGACGAGCAATACAGGTAAGACTTCGTAAAGATAAGCATAACGGTAAAACAATTTTCAAGCTGGAAGAATTGTATAGGGACAGCTTGAAAATGTCAATTATTATGGCAAAGGATATGAACAGAATCTTCGAATGCTCAACTTCGGTTTGTAGGATTATTGAAAAAACACAGCTAGACTAATAACAACTGCACTAATAATCATTGCCCATACTGTTTTCCGATGATTATTAGCCATTTGTTGACGTAACAATGCCAGTTCCCGTTGTTGCGCTTCAGCTTGTTGCCGTGCATGAGCCGCATTGTCCAGGGCGTTGTAAAGCAGGGAAGGGATTTCCGGAAAATGTTCGGCAAATTCGGGGAACTGTTTAATTATTTTGTTGATTTTGGCTTTAGGGCCTAAACGGTTATGGAACCATTTTTCAAGAAAAGGTTTGGCGGTTTGCCATAAATCCAGCTCAGGATAAAGCTGCCGGCCTAAACCTTCAATATTGAGCAGGGTTTTCTGCAGCAATACCAGTTGGGGCTGAACATGCATATCAAAACGCTGTGCAGTCTGGAATAAACGCAATAATAATTGACCAAATGAAATATCCTTCAGCGGCTTTTCAAAGATCGGTTCGCAAACGCTACGAATAGCGGATTCAAATTCTTCTATGCGGGTTGAGCTAGGCACCCAGCCGGATTCAACATGCATTTCTGCAACTTTCCGGTAATCCCGGTTAAAAAAAGCCAGAAAATTTTCGGCTAGATAGCGTTGGTCAGACAAAGACAAAGAACCGACGATACCAAAATCAACGGCTATATATTTATCAGGAAGATCGACAAAAATATTGCCTGGGTGCATGTCGGCATGAAAGAAATTGTCCCTGAATACTTGAGTAAAAAAGATTTCTACGCCACGTTCGGCCAGTACTTTAAAGTTTGCGCCACCCGCTTTCAACTGCTCGATTTCACCAACGGGTATACCATGAATTCTTTCCATAACCATGACTTTCTGGCGTGTCAGTGGCCAGTGGATTTCGGGTATGTAAATCAGCTCCGAGTTTTGAAAATTGCGGCGAAATTTGGCGGCATTTGCCGCTTCTCTGACCAGATCAAGCTCATCCAGCGTGGTTTTCTCAAATTCAGCAACCACGTCGATAGCTCGCAGCCTTTTAGCATCAGACCAGAATTTTTCAGCAAATCGCGCCAATTCATAAAGCAAACCAATATCGGAACGGATACGTTCTTCAATGTCAGGGCGCAATACCTTAACAATGACGCTCTCGCCGCTATGCAGCACCGCTGTATGAACCTGGGCAACTGAAGCCGATGCCAAAGGCTCAGGATCAAACCCGGCAAAGGCATCGGCAATAGACATGCCCAGTTCTTTTTCAATAATGCTACGTGCAATCTCATTGGCAAAAGGAGGGACCCGGTCTTGCAGTTTTACCAGTTCATCGGCAATATCATCGGGCAGCAGATCTTTTCGGGTAGATAAAGCTTGGCCGAATTTGACATAGATAGGTCCCAAATCTTCCAGTGCGCGTCTGATTCTCACACCACGAGACTCAGTTTGGGGTTTACGCCAATAGCCGGGCGTTAAAAAAGCCAGGTAACGAACCGGGCGGAATAAATGGGTTTTTAAAACGATTTCATCCAGGCCGTGCAAGACCAGAACCCAGTTGATATGGATCAGGCGTAATATTAATTTAGGTCGGATCACGAGTTACCTTTATTGCTTAGAGCAAGATTAAAGTGTGTAAGTTGAGTTTATGAGCAAAAGTGGGGTGGGTTATGTCAGCATATGCTATAAAACTTGCATAAAATAGGCTCAATACCCGCGCTATTAAAAAGCACAACATCAATCCAAACACTTATATGGATAATGACAATTTTCCAGGAAGCCATTTGGAAAGATGATTTTTTATTTTTATGCCGTATTACGCGCTGGGTAATTAAAGCGCCGGGCCAGCCACCAAATAATGCAAGCAGGTGTAATGTTTTTTCTGAAATCCTCTGTTCACTCTTACGCGCCTTTGTTTTATCGTAGGCGTAAACAATGAATGTTGCCAAACTCATGAGGAGGTAAACAAAAAAAGGAATAAAATTGTGTCGTTCTTTAATTAGATGGGCAGAAAATAAAAACGGAACTGTTGCGATAATCAATATTGCTAGCATTCCTAAGCGATATTCTCGTTTTGGTTTTTGTGCTTCTGGTCGATTTTTGGTTAAAGCTTTTTGTCTATACTGCTGGCTTATTTCTTGGCCTTGTATAAAAGCGTCATATGCTCTTATTTTACCGTCTTTATCTGCAGCTACTTGGTAACAAACATTGTCTCCTTGTTGGGGTTGATAATTGGTATGCTTTAAATCACGAATGTGAACAAATATATCTTTTCCACCACCATTGGGTTGAATAAAACCAAAGCCTTTATCCTCTTTCCATGATTTAATGATGCCTTCATATAGTTGCATTAATAATTCCTGGTCAGCTACAACTGATTTTCTATCCGTTCAACTTTGCTTTGCAATCGATCAAAATCGTTACGTAATTCATCAATCTGGCGATAAAAAATATCAACTTCAGGCCCGGCAGGTAAATCACGGGTTTCTTCCTGCAGAAATTCCGAGGCATTCAGTCTGAAAGTGTCAATGGACTCTTTGCTCCAGTTTTGACCGGCTCGAAATAACCGGCTTATGTCACGCGCTATATTTTCGCCAGTGTAACGGGCCAGTTGCTCTTCGAGATTAATATCCAGTTTAACGAACAGTCCCTGAATATTGCGACCCGTGTCCATGTCGCCTTCAATTTTTACTTCACCGGAGAAATTGGAACGCATAGGTTTTGAGCTGAGTCCCATGAGACCCAGAGCAAAAACCGAACCGGTTAAGCGGGTATCGGGCTGGCCAGGAAACTGATCCAGTATCTGGAAAGAATCAACGGTAGGGCACAGATAAATAGTGTCATTAAACGGCGTAATAGTCACGGCAATGACTTTACCGGCCAAGGGCGCCAGAAAAAAGCAGCTGTTTTGATCCAAAGCAAGATATTTGTTGAGTGCAGTTTCCAATGCACCCATCAGCAACGGTTTAATAGCCACGCTAGATTTTATAACCTCTGTGCACTGCAACAATACCTTGCGTCATATTAAAGTATTCGCAGCGTTCCAGGCCTGCGTTTTCCATCATTTTTTTCAGCTCATCCTGTTTGGGATGCATACGAATGGATTCTGCCAGGTAGCGATAACTGTCTTCATCTTTGGCTACAATCTTGCCGATCTTGGGCAGTAAGTTAAATGAATAAAAATCGTAAAATTTTTCAGTGATTTTATCGGTAGGATGCGAGAATTCCAGAATGATTACGCGGCCCCCCGGTTTCAGGACCCGATACATGGATCGCAACGCGGCATCTTTGTCGGTAACGTTGCGCAAGCCGAAGGCTATGCAGACACAATCAAAAGTATTATCTTCAAAGGGCAGGCATTCGGCATTGACCTGTGCATAGCGAATATTGCCAACCAGTCCTTTGTCTATCAGCCGATTGCGGCCTGTTCGCAACATTTCGGAATTAATATCAGCCAGGACAACCTGGCCTTCCTTGCCGACACGTTGCTCGAATAGCGTCGTTAAATCCCCGGTTCCACCAGCTAGATCAAGCACTTGCTCACCTTTGCGTACATTGCTCAATTGCACTGCAACCCGCTTCCATATGCGGTGTATGCCCAGTGACATCAAGTCATTCATGATATCGTATTGACCCGCAACCGAGTCAAAGACGCCGCGTACCAGATTGACCTTTTCTTCGGTGGCTACTCGTTTGAAACCAAAATGGGTGGTGTTTTCGTTTGTCATTATCATGCCTAGTTTTTTAGTGATTCTTTGCGCTTATATCCGGCGGCTTCCAGCTTATTTAGGTAATCGGCCCATAAGGCCTGATATTCAGCACCTAACTTGTAGAGCAAATCCCAAGTGTAAATGCCGGTATCGTGACCGTCGCTAAATACCGGAGTGATAGCGTAATTTCCTATCGGTTTAATCTCTTGAATGGTGACATCTTCTTTACCGACCTGAAGAATTTCTTGTCCGGTACCATGGCCTACCGCTTCCGCGGAAGGTGTGTAGACACGCAGATATTCACACGGCAGTTTAAAGACACTGCCGTTATCAAAACTGATTTCAAGGATATTGGAAACCTGATGTAGTTTTATTTCGGTCGGCCAAGTGTTACAGGGATTTACAGATAAGCGCATATAGGGTTATTTAGTTTTTGCAATGATGAGTACGTAATCCAGTTTAATCATGATTTAGTTAAGAAAACCAAGCTACAAAATATAACGGCTCAAATCCTCGTCTTCGGCAAACTCAGTCAAGTGTTTATCAACATAAGCGGCGTCAATAACGATTGTTTTTTCAGCAAGATCCGGGGCATTGTAGGAAATTTCTTCCAGTAACCGCTCCAGCATTGTATGTAATCGTCTTGCGCCTATGTTTTCAGTGGCTTCATTTACTTGCCAGCCCAGTTCGGCTATGCGCTGGATGCCATCGGCGGCAAATGTCAATGACACGCCTTCGGTTGCCAGTAAAGCTTGATATTGTTCAGTTAACGAGGCATTAGGCTCAGTCAGAATACGAACAAAATCATCTGCCGACAGCGCGCTTAGCTCAACACGGATAGGAAAACGGCCTTGCAGTTCGGGAATCAAGTCCGAGGGTTTGGCAACATGGAACGCCCCCGAAGCGATAAATAGAATATGATCGGTTTTGATCTGACCGTATTTTGTGCTGACAGTGCTGCCTTCAACCAGGGGTAACAAATCACGTTGTACGCCTTCACGGGAGACTTCGCCGCCACCGCCACCCAATTCGGAGCGTTTGCAGATTTTGTCTATTTCATCCAGAAACACAATACCGTTCTGTTCTACTGATTCTACAGCGCGAGATCGGATGTCATCTTCATTAACCAGCTTGCCGGCTTCTTCCTCTTGTAAAGATTGTAAGGCTTTTTTTATGGACATTTTACGTGTCCGTGTTTTGCCCGAGCCCAGATTTTGGAACATGCCCTGCAATTGACTGGTCATTTCTTCCATGCCTGGAGGTGCCATGATTTCTACGCCCATCGGCGCAACATGCACATCAATTTCTATTTCTTTATTATCCAGATCGCCGTCACGCAATTTTTTGCGCATTTTTTGACGGGTGGATTCTTCTGTATCAGACAGCATGCCGACATCCGCTCTGGGCAACAGAATATCCAGAACTTTATCTTCGGCAGCATCATAGGCTTTGGTTTGAACCTTTTCCATCTCTGCCATGCGCGTCATTTTAACGGCAGTATCGACCAGATCACGCACAATGGATTCTACATCCCTGCCGACATAACCAACTTCGGTAAACTTGGTGGCTTCTATTTTAATAAACGGTGCGTTTGCCAAACGAGCCAGACGGCGGGCAATTTCCGTTTTACCAACTCCCGTAGGTCCAATCATTAAAATATTTTTAGGGGTAATTTCATCGCGTAAAGCAGAATCAACCTGTTGACGCCGCCAACGGTTTCTTAATGCGATAGCGACAGACCGTTTGGCGCTGGCCTGTCCAACAATATGTTTATCCAGCTCACTTACAATTTCTTTAGGGGTCATCTGTGTCATTCGTTTACTCGTTGGGCTCTGCGTCAAGTTCTTCTATGCGCAAATTGTGGTTGGTATAAATACAAATATCGGCTGCTATATTTAAAGACCTTTCGACAATCTCGCGTGCGCTCAGGTTGGTGTTTTCAAGTAAAGCGCGTGCGGCCGCCTGAGCAAAAGCACCGCCTGAGCCTATGGCCATCAAGTCAAATTCAGGCTCGATGACATCGCCAGTGCCGGAAATAATCAACGATGTTTTGGCATCAGCAATTGTCAGCAACGCCTCCAGCTTTCGTAAGGCACGGTCAGTACGCCAGTCTTTGGCCATTTCGACAGCGGCGCGGGTCAAGTGGCCGCGATGTTTTTCCAATTTGCCCTCAAAGTGCTCAAATAATGTGAACGCATCCGCAGTTGCGCCGGCAAAACCGGCAATGACTTTGTCATGATACAGACGGCGAACCTTGCGGGCGTTACCCTTCATGACCGTATTACCCAAAGTGACCTGGCCATCGCCGCCAATCACAACCTTGTCGCCTCGGCGAACAGAAAGTATGGTTGTTCCTCTAAACACTTTAACATCCCAAAATTACAAAATACATGGTGTTAATTTTACATGGTATGAATTTAAAATGTGGGAAAAAATGCAGTAATACGGCGATTCTTGCAAACTAAGTCCACTAAGGTAATGTATTTTTCATTTATTCAATTTATATCCTCGTATATCCTCGCCAACTCATTAGCAATCATTCCGGTAGGGTTCCAACATGTTGATCAAGAGCTCAACAATGCTGCGAGGTGTGTAAAATTGCCCGCTCTGTTTGCCTTCCGCAAGCGCAAACTCACCGAGAAAATATTCAAATACATGCCTTAACACATCGGCGCTGGGGGCTTTGGCATCGCCCAGCGCAATATTGCTCACCAGATCAATCAAGCGGCCAAGTCTGGCCGGGTCGAGGTTTTGCCTGGCAAACACCTTGGGCAATAAGCCTTTAAGCGAGGGATTTTCTTTTTCGAGAGCATCCATGGCTTCATCGGCTAACGTGCCGATCTTCGGTTGCCTGACTTGGGTTTGCAGATATGTCCTGCGTGCTTCAGGCGGCACAAAGAAAACATTTTTGGCTTTGTATTCGTCGTTATCCTCGGGGTCTGCGCCTGCGTATTCACCGATTCCTGCCTGCAGTTTGGCAAAGTGCTCTTCGAAGGACTCTGAAATGTATTTAAGGAAAATCAAACCCAATTCGACGTGCTTATATTCCGAGGCGTCGATGCTTTTATGCAATTTGTCCGCGGCTTTCTAAAGTTGTTTTTCAAGTGGTTCATCTTTGACTTCTTTTACAGCTTTCGCCATAGAGTTTCCTGATTTTCTTGTTGAATCAATAAAAAGATAGAGAACAGTTTATCGGATTACGATTCTCGAAAGCCAATAAAACCATACTTGGGAGATGAATGGTAAAAATAAAGCATGACAAAGGCTCTGTATAAGCCCTATTATTTTCTTTTTTCCAGCTTGATTCGCCGTATATCTCGCGGCACAAGGTTTAAAGCATGCCGTTTCGTTATATTTCGTCTTTGAAATTTGGTTTAGTTGCCAGTGTATTGTTAGGGGGATGCGCGCCTACCCGGCAAATTGCTATTGATTATCCCTCTTCACAAGTCAATGATTCTCAGTCTGTGCAATCAACCCAGTCACATCAATTTCAACCTTTGCCCGGTTTTCAGGTCATTGATGGTGATGATTATTATGTGCGCCTGATTTCGGAGTTTGATTTTAAAGGCGATAATATATTAAAGAGTGGCTGTAATAATATGACGCCGTCTTACGAAAAGGGTGATTTGTCTTCCGCGCTTATTTTCAGCGTACGCAACGATACTCTTAAATTTAACAATGAAGCCGCTGGTTTTTTATATCAGGCGACTTCAGGGAAATGTAATTTCAAGTTTGATGCTAAAAAAATCACTTTGACGCCCTGGATGCGTCTGGATTCAGGCAAGGAAACCCTTGTCGACTATAGTTTTTATTCCAGTGCTAATAGCGATGTGGATGTATCGGGTTTGGTTGGGGATGTGACAACTGCCAGCAATTTACTGGCGTTAACTGGTGTGGGCATGGGGGTTGCCATTGTGGGGCAGTTTGCTGGTCAATGGGCAAAAAACAATCCACCTGCCGCTACAGCTCCAGTATCGGTAAAACACAGTTCCGAATCGCATTCATTGCCTCCTATTGTTACTTATTCCGGTAAAAGCGGGGTTCTTAATCAAACCGTGTTTAAAGTCTATGCAGTTGCGGAGGGCGGTATTAATATCATTGGCTCGGATACCCAGCCGCTAGGCGAGCTGAAAATTTATCCGGAACTTATTCCTTCCTTGTTGTTAAAGACTACTGCTGATGGCGTCCCTGATGCGAGGGATCTATCGTTGGAAGAGATAGGCTATTCGCCAATCAAAACGAGTGCCGGCGAAATCAAGTTGCTGCAACTGATTGAGCAATCAAAACATCCGGCAAAGCCAAATTTAAAACCGGACTGGAATAAATACGAAGAAGTGGAGACTAATTGCCGGAAAATCAAATTGGTTATGAAAGATTTAGGCTTTAACAAGTTTGATCGAAATGCCTTTATTTATTACTTTTTGGCCAATAATGCTGATTGGAAAAATTACAATATATCCCCGCAAAAAGCGATGAGTGAGGAAATTCAGCCCAAAGTCATGAAAATTTATCGCAGCAAGGATTTTGGTAAATGTCTCGCTGTTGACGATTATGCCGTTATGAAAGCGATGGGGTTGCCCGTCAACTTACAGTCGGATTGGAACAGGATTGATGAATCGAGTCAGAAAAAAGAACAGTTTTTTACACCGCTTAAATCCATTGAACGGCAGCTTGTTTCAGTGCTGAAAAATCCCAACAAGACCGAAATGGAGCAACAGATTTTTCCTTTGTTAGCCACGGTCAAGAAAGGTGATGGCACTGTTTTGTTGCAAAATCATTTGGGTGATTTCGGGTTAGAGAAATTATTGGCGCCGTTACCGGCCGGACCGGTTTCCGCTCCAATACCTGCTACCGAGTCTGTCCCGGCTGCTACTCCAGTTGCGGAAGTCGCGCTAACACCAACGCCTGTCGTTATTCCCGGAGAGGGCGTTATTGTTAGCGCACGTCAGTTGGTGCAAGTTTTTTCTGGATTGTCTATTAATGAGTTGAGTTGCGCTCGCATTATTCCTGATCAACAGGGTAAGCTGGCGGCTAATGTGGGTGTTTTGTTATTTACAACCAAAGAGGGCAGTCCACGCGCTAAAGGCGGCGCGATGGAATTTGAATTTTCCGGCGGAAAAATAAACCGGATTACTTTCCAGTTGCCGGCTTACAGGGATTTCGAACAGGACGTGCTGGATCATCCCGAGGTCGGTGGCTGTCGTATTGATTCGCCTTTTTTGAGCAAACTTCACTAAAATTGACTTCAACAAGAATTTAATCCATACTTTTATTGCGGTTAATAATTAGAACGTAGATCAGGAGAAAAAGTATGGCTTTAATGACGTGGACTGCGGATCAGTATGGGACAAATGTTGGTTTCGCGGATGAAGAACACCGGATTTTATTTGACAAGCTTAATAAATTATATGACCTGGCAACAGGTGGTGCAGCTCGTGCTGCAATAAGCACGCAACTGGATGATTTGATCGCCTATGTTGTTGGGCATTTTGCACATGAAGAAAAAGAAATGCAGGCCAAAGGTTATGCTGGTTACGATCGGCACAAGGAAGAACATGAAGCCTTAATCGGTGTTTGTGCGGGATTACAAGCAAAATTCCATGCGGGTGAGGCCGAAGTCACCGAAGAAGTCGGTCAAATGGTTAAAGGTTGGTTGGATAATCATATCCCTAACTTTGATATGCCATATGCTGACGCTTTGAACAGTTTATAGCAACTTCCACCTAAAACGAAAGGCTTGTGAATTATCTGATTCACAAGCCTTTTTTTTGCACCCATTTAAAATCATAAAAAGGACAGCTGGCATAGATAAGCGTCATAGGTTAAAATCCTCCGGTTTTTTGTGATAATTATGACGTAAAGGGAACAAGACGGGTTTTTTTCTATGTCTTGAGGTTACGAAACGATATAACACTTACAAAAGTTTTATAACTACAATCGAAGAGGCTGCTCCGTGAACAAAACAAAGCAACTATTCGCAGGTCTGATCTTAACGGCTTTAGGCCTAGGGACAGCGCAGGCGGATTACACCCTCAATTTAATGAAAGGGGTTACAAAGGTCAGCAATGACGTTTATGACCTGCATATGCTGATTCTATGGATTTGTGTCTTCATAGGTATTGGCGTTTTTGGCACTATGTTTTACTCGATTTATCATCATCGTAAATCAAGAGGACATAAAGCGTC
>JBBQCU010000079.1:0-10433 GCA_038319065.1 Methylococcales bacterium | reverse complement strand
AGCTGAAAGCGTTATTCAAGCTTTTATGGGCCTTAATGCCAACATTATGGTACAAGAATTTATCAAGGAAGCGGGAGGCAGTGACATTCGATGTTTTGTTGTCGGCGATAAAGTGGTTGCGGCGATGAAGCGGCAAGCTTCGGAAGGCGAGTTTCGTTCAAATCTACATCGCGGCGGTTCAGCGTCCTTGATACGATTGACGCCTGAAGAGCGTTCTACGGCAGTACGCGCAGCAAAAATAATGGGGCTGAATGTCTGCGGGGTTGATATGTTACGTTCCAATCATGGCCCTGTCATTATGGAAGTCAACTCATCTCCAGGCTTAAAAGGCATTGAAGCGGCCAGTGAAAAGGATATCGCCGATTTGATCATTCAGTTTATTGAAAAACGTTTTGAGACCATGGAAACGACAAAAGATAAATCACCTACCAGAACCCGGACACGCGGTAAAGGCTAGTTTCAGGTATTGAAAATTCTTCTAGTGATCTTTAATCAGCCGTATGAACAAATTATAAATCGCATACTCCTATAACTCATTTAAGGAGATGTTAAAATTGTTTCATGCATATTTCCTACATATTTCTTAATTCATAGTAAGCAACAAAACCCTGTTTATCCTGCAAGTCATTTATTTCAAAATCTCCAAGGAGTTCGTTATGCTAGAACAATACCGCAAACATGTTGAAGAACGCGCCGCCGAGGGCGTTGTACCTAAGCCGCTTGATGCAGAGCAAATGGCTGCTTTGGTTGAATTGATTAAACAGCCGCCAAAGGGCGAAGAAGAATTTATTTTGAACCTCTTGGCTAATCGTGTGCCGGCGGGTGTTGATGAGGCAGCTTACATTAAAGCCGGCTTTCTGTCGGCAATTGCAAAAGGTGAGGTCAATTCCCCTATTTTGACAGCAGCGGATGCGACAGAATTATTGGGTACAATGCTAGGCGGTTATAACATTGCGCCCTTGATTGATTTGCTGGATAACCCTTCCCTGGCTGCTATTGCAGCAAAGGAATTATCCCATACCTTGCTGGTATTTGATGCGTTTCATGATATCCAGGAAAAAGCTGATGCGGGTAATAAGTTTGCCAAACAAGTGATTCAATCATGGGCCGATGCGGAATGGTTTACCAACAAACCGCCCGTGCCTGAGAAAATGACGGTTAGTGTTTTTAAAGTAACGGGTGAAACCAATACTGACGATTTATCCCCTGCGCCTGATGCATGGTCCAGACCTGATATTCCGCTACATGCCAAAGCCATGCTTAAAATGCCAAGAGAAGGTATTACTAACGCAGAAAAGCAAATTGAAGCGTTGCAAGAAAAAGGTTTTCCAGTCACTTATGTAGGCGATGTTGTCGGAACAGGATCGTCTCGCAAATCAGCGACCAATTCAGTGTTATGGTACATAGGTAATGATATTCCGTTTATTCCCAATAAGCGCGATGGCGGCGTTTGTATAGGCGGCAAAATCGCCCCCATTTTTTTTAACACGATGGAAGATTCAGGCGCGTTACCGTTTGAATGCGATGTTACCAATTTGGCTATGGGAGATATTATCGATATTTATGTGTATGAAGGCATCATTAAGCGTCACAATAGTGAAGAAGTTATCTGCACATTTGCACTAAAAACCGATGTTATTCTCGATGAAGTCCGTGCCGGTGGACGTATTCCTTTGATAATCGGCCGAGGTCTCACTGATCGCGCCCGGAAAGCTTTAGGGTTAAATGCTTCCACTGTGTTCCGCCGTCCAATTGATGAAAAAGACAGCGGCAAGGGTTTTACACTGGCCCAAAAAATAGTTGGCAAAGCGTGTGGCGTGACTGGAGTTCGTCCAAACACGTATTGTGAACCGCACATGACTACGGTTGGGTCTCAGGATACCACAGGCCCTATGACCCGCGACGAATTGAAGGATTTGGCTTGTTTAGGGTTTTCAGCGGACCTGGTTCTGCAATCCTTCTGTCATACTGCCGCTTATCCCAAACCGATTGATGTCACCATGCATCATAGCCTGCCGGATTTTATAATGAATCGTGGCGGCGTGTCATTACGGCCTGGTGACGGCATTATTCATTCCTGGTTAAACCGCATGCTATTGCCGGATACCGTCGGTACCGGCGGGGATTCGCATACACGTTTCCCAATTGGCATTTCCTTTCCAGCCGGATCAGGTTTAGTGGCTTTTGCAGCCGCTACGGGAGTGATGCCTCTGGATATGCCGGAATCGGTACTGGTTCGTTTTAAAGGCGAAATGCAGCCGGGTATTACTTTACGTGATATGGTGAATGCTATTCCTTATGCCGCCATACAGCGCGGTTTGCTGACGATTGATAAAAAAGGCAAGAAAAATGTGTTTTCGGGACGTATTCTGGAAATTGAAGGTTTGCCCGATTTGAAAGTTGAGCAGGCGTTTGAATTATCCGATGCTTCAGCGGAACGCTCGGCGGGCGGCTGTACTATTCGTTTAAATGAAGCACCGATACGTGAATACCTCAATTCCAATATTACGCTATTGAAATGGATGATTACCGAGGGTTATGGCGATGTCCGCACCATCGAGCGTCGTATTAAAAGCATGGAACAATGGCTGGCTAATCCGGTATTACTTGAGCCTGATGCCGATGCCGAATACTTTGAAATTATCGAAATTGATATGAGTGAAATCAAGGAACCGCTGCTGGCCTGTCCAAACGACCCCGATGATATAAAAACCCTCTCCGCTGTCGCCGGTACTAAAATTGACGAAGTTTTCCTGGGTTCCTGTATGACTAATATAGGACATTTTCGCGCAGCAGGTAAGCTGCTTGAGAAACAAAAAGGTGAATTGCCAACCCGATTGTGGGTAGCTCCTCCCACCAAAATGGATCAAACCCAATTAACCGAAGAGGGTTATTACAGCACGTTTGGCAAAGCCGGTGCCAGAATGGAAATGCCGGGCTGTTCCTTATGTATGGGGAATCAGGCACGGGTGGCAGAAAATTCCACGGTGGTTTCTACCTCAACACGAAATTTCCCTAACCGCCTGGGAAATGGCGCCAATGTCTATTTGTCATCCGCCGAACTGGCGGCTGTGTGTTCAATTTTGGGTAAAATCCCAACTTTTGATGAATATATGCACTACGCCGGACAGATCAGTGAAACAGCTGAAGATACTTATCGTTACCTGAACTTTAATCAGATGGCTGATTATCAGCAAAAAGCCGATAAAGTAGCGCCAATTTAAGTTAACTATTTATTACAGGCAATAGGCGCAAGGTTAAAAGCGAAGGCAGATCGTGTTGAAGATTAGGTTCTTCACCTTTCACTCTTGTAGCTTTAACCTTGCCACTCACATATATGTCCCAAAAACCACCCTCATTTAAAGCGTCTTTGTCGTTTCAAAACCGGACAATGGCCTATTTTTGCAGCCAGATTGAGCAACAACAACGGATTTTGCAACGTATCCAGGCGGTTTTACCTGTAGCATTAGCAAAACAGGTCCGGCATTGCCTTATAAGAGAAAAAAAATTGCTGATTTATACAGAATCAGCTGTATGGGCATCACAACTGCGCTTTTATAACAGCGCAATTCTTGCCGCTATTATGCCGTTAACAAGAACGTCAATTGAGAATATGCAAATCAGGATTATACCCGGTCAAACAGGGCTTATTCCGGGACCTGAACGGAAGGCAAAAATACCTTCTGCAGAAAAAATAGAGGTTATCCGAAACCATAGCCTGACTGTTCCGGATAATCAACTGAGGTTGGCACTGCTGAGATTAAGTACTACACTGGAAAGGCTGTCTGGCAAGACTTAGAATCAGTTTAAAAATACTTTTATTCCGGGGTTCTGGGAGTTTGCGCGGAACGCATAAAAGAAATGGGCGCCTCGTCTTCATCAGAAAAAGTAACCATTTCCCAGGCATCTTTGTCATCTAATAAAGTGCGGAGTAACTTGTTATTCAAGCCGTGTCCTGATTTAAAACCGGTAAATTCACCAATCAAGCTATGTCCCAATAAATATAAGTCGCCAATCGCATCAAGAATTTTATGTTTAACAAATTCATCTACACTGCGTAACCCGTCTTCATTGAGAATTTTATCATCATCAACCACAATAGCATTATCAAGGCTTCCGCCCAGAGCAAGATTGTTTTCTCTCAGCATATCGATATCTTTCATAAAGCCAAAAGTTCTGGCCCGGCTAATTTCCTTAACAAATGTCGTTGAAGAAAAGTCCATAGTGGCTGTTTTTACATGACTCTCAAAAGCAGGATGTTCAAAATCAATCGTAAAAGTCACTTTAAACCCCTCAAATGGATCAAAAGCCGCCCACTTATCGCCATCTTCAACCCTGATACTGCGCTTGATTCGAATATACTGTTTTAGACAGTCTTGCTCTTCAACACCTGCGGATTGAAGCAAAAACACAAAAGGCCCGGCACTTCCGTCCATGATAGGAACTTCAGCTGCGCTAACATCAATGATAGCGTTATCTATGCCTAATCCGGCAAAAGCTGAAAGCAAATGTTCAACGGTTGAGATTTTCACATCGCCCGCGACCAACGTAGTTGACAGCACCGTTTCGCCAACATTTTTCGGTGTAGCCTGAATAGTAACCGGTTCTGCCAAATCCACCCGGCGAAACCTGATTCCTGTATTGGGTTCGGCTGGACGTAAAGTTAAATACACTTTATCGCCTGTATGAAGGCCGACACCGGTGGCTCTTATTGTGTTTTTTAAAGTTCGCTGTTTAATCATAAAATAAAAATCGCCGAATTGAAGTGGCAAAAAATTGACTAATTCTATCACAATATGGCTTTAAAAAAGATATTGAATGACTTTCCCCGGTTAGCGCGACGGAGTAAGAGTCTGGAAATGTCTACTTGAAGTTAAACTCTCAAGCCTTGCTCATCAATTGCGGGTAATTTGATATAGCTAAACCAAGCTAATTAATGCTAATCTTGGTTAATCACCCTTTAGTAATTACAGACATGTTAAAAAATATTTTTCATCGGGCAAATACTGAACAATTTCCTGATTTATCAGGGTTGCTGGAAAGGCAATATAAACATCAGGTAACGCAAAATCATATCCAACAGGATATTGCGCAATTTATCGCTTTACAAAATTTACAAACTCTTTTGGATCACATATTGTCATCCGCTGATTATGATCGAAAATCATTCGCGTATAAACTACTTACATCGCCCCCGGAAAAATGTCAAAGTCTGTATATATTTGGTGATGTTGGCCGGGGTAAATCGATGTTGATGGCTCTATTTTACGAAGCTTGCCCTATCGAACAAAAACGACGTGTGCATTTTAATATGTTCATGTTAGAGGTTCATGCCTTCATTCACGAATGGCGGCAACAAAATAATACGGATGCAATTTCCGCCCTGGCAAAAAAAATGAGGGCATCAGTTCTTCTTCTTTGCCTTGATGAGTTTCATGTCACTGACATAGCGGATGCTATGATTTTGGAAAGACTCTTCAGTAAACTCTTTGAGTTAGGCCTAATAGTCGTTATAACGTCCAACCGTCATCCTGATGATTTATATCAGGGTGGCTTACAAAGAGAGCAATTCCTGATCTTTACCAAGCTCCTGCAAAGAGAATCCAAAGTAATAGAGCTTGTTGCAAAAGAAGATTACCGGCTTATGCACTTGCATGCACTTGAAGCAACTTATTATTTCCCACTGGATGCTCACGCGGGTGAGTTTGTTTTACAAAGTTATAACGAGTTTACTAATTTTGCTGCTTTACAAGCAGGCGTTTTACTTGTGCTAGGAAGGAAAGTTATTTTGTCCGCCGTACACGGGGATGTAGCCCTCACATCTTTTGATGAGCTCTGCATGCAACCTCTAGGTTCGGCTGATTATTTGGAAATTGCCCGTGAATTCAGTACCTTGATTATGGCTGAAATACCAAAACTAACAGCAGACAAACGCAACGAGGCTAAACGTTTTATGATTTTGATTGACGCGCTTTATGAGCATAAAGTAAAGCTGATATGTACAGCCGAAGTACCTGCTCAAGAGCTTTATACTGAGGGTGATGGCGCGTTTGAATTCAAACGCACAGTGTCAAGATTAATTGAAATGCAATCGGAAAATTATTTACAGAGTAAGCACACCGGTTATTGATAATGGTTTTTTGCTCTTAATGGATTTCACGGAGATAGCATATAATCGGTTGAAGTTTTGAATTGAGCTAACTTCTGCTTGGTCTATTGCTTTTATCTACACATTCACAAAAAAACCGGGATTAGATCGGTAATACTAAAGATAAATGAGGTGCAACAATGGTATTATTAGAAACGCCAATCTGTGATTTTGGCAAAAAAGCGGTTGATTTTATATTACCCGCTGTTGACGGGCACAGCTGGTCACTACAACAGTGTATGGGTGAAAAGGGTTTGTTGATTATGTTTATCTGTAATCATTGCCCATATGTTAAGGCTGTGCAGGAACGGATTGTTAGAGATGCACGTGAACTTAAAAAGTTTGGTATTGAATCTGTCGCAATTATGTCCAATGATCCCAGTGAGTACCCTGAAGATTCCTTCGACAACATGAAGTTGATTGCCGAACAACTGAATTTTTGTTTCCCTTACTTATATGACGAAACTCAGCAGGTTGCTAAACAGTACGATGCTGTCTGCACGCCAGACTTTTTTGGTTATAATGCTAACTTTGAATTGCAGTATAGAGGAAGGCTTGATGCCAGCCGGAAGGAAGCCGCACCGGTTGATACCAGACGCGAGCTGTTTGAAGCCATGAAACTGATTGCTGAAACAGGCCGTGGCCCGGAAGAACAAATTCCCAGCATGGGTTGCTCCATCAAATGGAAACATTCACACTAAATACACACACAAACTGAGAGAGTAAAATATGTCGATTCAAAGAATGGTTGATCTGGATTTATCAGGAAAACGGGTATTAATTCGCCAGGACCTGAACGTCCCCGTAAAGAATGGTAAAGTAACCAGCGATATCCGTATTCAGGCCAGCGTTCCAACGATTGAAAAAGCCTTGGCAGCTGGCGCAGCAGTTATGCTGTTGTCACATCTAGGCCGTCCTGTTGAAGGACAGTATGACGAAGCATCTTCTTTGAAACCGGTTGCTGAACGTTTGTCAACCCTGCTTGGCAAACCCGTCAGATTAGAAAAAGATTGGCTGGACGGAATTGTTATTGCACCGGGTGAAGTCGTCCTTTGTGAAAACGTGCGCTTCAATACCGGTGAAGAGAAAAACAGTGATGAATTAGGTAAGAAAATGGCCGCTCTTTGTGATGTTTTTGTAATGGATGCCTTTGGTACGGCTCACAGAGCGCAGGCTTCAACACACAGCGTGGCCAAGTTTGCACCGGTTGTTTGCGCAGGCCCTTTATTAGCCAGTGAATTGGAAGCATTGGGCAAAGCCCTGGAAACGCCCGTTAAACCCTTGGTGGCAATTGTGGGCGGATCTAAAGTATCTACTAAATTAACGGTATTAAAATCACTGTCGGAAAAGGTCGATCAGTTAATCGTCGGTGGTGGTATTGCCAATACTTTTATTGCAGCCGCGGGTTTTCCAGTAGGCAAATCGCTTTATGAAGCCGATTTAATTGAAGAAGCACAACGATTAATTGCCGCGGCCAATCAAGCAGGCTCTGATATCCCTATACCTGTTGATGTAGTTTGTGCCAAAGAACTCTCTGAAACTGCAACGGCTACAATAAAGAAGGTTGAAGACGTTGAAGCGGATGATTTGATTCTGGATATAGGCCCAGACACTGCACAACAGTATGCCGGAATGCTAAAGTCCGCAGGCACTATTGTTTGGAATGGTCCTGTCGGTGTATTTGAAATCGAACAGTTCAGTCACGGCACACAAACACTGGCAACAGCCATTGCCGAAAGCAATGCTTTTTCAATTGCCGGCGGCGGTGATACCTTGGCGGCTATCGACAAATATGGCATTAATGATCAGGTTTCATACACGTCTACAGGTGGTGGTGCCTTCCTTGAATTTCTTGAAGGTAAAGAACTACCTGCCGTAGCTATATTAAAATCACGAGGTTAGTGGTTTAAGTTAATCTTTACTCATATAATACTTTATTGGTTTTGATTACCGTTATAAAAATAATGAATTAATAAAACGTATTATCTTTCAGCCTGGTCAAACAAGCTGATTTCTTTAACTTACAGGATAAAAAATGGCCAGAGTCACTATCGAAGATTGTTTAGAACACGTGGAAAACCGTTTCAAACTGGTTTTACTGGCGAGCACAAGAGCCCGTCAATTAAGTCATGGCGCGACGGAATTTCTTCCTCGCGGTAAAGATAAAGATACCGTTCTTGCCTTGCGTGAAATCGCAGCTGGTCATGTCACCACAGAGAATATTAATCTTCTCCATCGTGCCGGTGATACACATGATCACAACCCCATGTTCTAAGCCCTTGCATCCATGTCGAATATAGCCGGCACCGTCAAACCAAAGCGTCTTCAGGATGAACTGATTGAGCGTTTATGTGCGACCTTATCCGGCTATTTAAATGAAGCTCAAATTAGCGATTGTGTCCGCGCCTATGAATTCAGCGCGGACGCCCATTCAGGTCAATTCCGTAAAAGTGGTGAATCCTACATATGCCACCCTCTCTCCGTCGCCATCACGCTTGCCGAGATGCGCATGGATGCCAGCGGCATCATGGCGGCAATTCTGCACGATGTCATTGAAGATACCCCCATCAGCAAAAAAGAACTGGCTACACAGTTCAGTGAAGAAGTTGCAGAACTGGTTGACGGCGTTACTAAACTAACCCAAATTGACGGAAAATCCCAAAGCCGGGCGGAAGCACAAGCAGAAAATGTCCGCAAAATGTTTCTTGCTATGGGCAAAGACTTGCGGGTAATTCTGGTCAAACTGGCAGACCGGTTGCATAACATGCAAACGTTAGGCGTCATGCCTGCAGAAAAAAAACGAAGGATTGCTCGCGAGACACTGGATATTTACGCCCCGATTGCCAATCGCCTGGGTATGAATAAAATTCGGCATAAATTGGAGGCCCTGAGTTTTCAAGCTATGTACCCATTGCGTTATGCCGTTTTGACTAATGCTATAAAAAAAGCGCGTGGCAACCGCAAAAAAATTATCGACACCATTGAAAACACAATAAAAATGCGCTTGGAAAAAGCCGTTCTACATTGTGAAGTTTCAGGGCGGGAAAAAAATATTTACAGCATTTATCAAAAAATGCTCCAGAAAAAAGTATCGTTGTCGTCGATTTTTGATCTCTACGCTTTCCGGATTTTTTGTGATAATGTCGACGCTTGTTACCGCGCATTAGGTGTTATTCATAACTTGTATCAACCTATTCCAGGCCGCTTTAAAGATTATATCGCACTACCCAAAGCCAATGGTTATCAATCCCTGCATACCACAGTCATTGGCTCTTATGGCGTTCCCATCGAAATCCAGATCAGAACTCACGAAATGCACCGCATGGCGGAATCAGGTATCGCGGCCCACTGGCTCTATAAATCCGATGACGATAAATCTGAAAAATTTCAGACGCGAGCTAATGAATGGTTACGGGATTTGTTGGAAATCCAGAAGACCGCAGGTGATTCTCTCGAATTTATTGATAATCTAAAAGTTGACCTGTTTCCGCAGGAAGTATTTGTGTTCACTCCCAAGGGCGGGATTATTAAAATACCCCGAGGCGCGACAATTATCGATTTCGCCTACGCCGTGCATACTGATATCGGTAATGCCTGTATTTCCGCCAGAATTGACAAACAACTGGTGCCGTTGCAAACCAAGCTGGAAAACGGCATGACCGTAGAAATTATTACAGCGCCTTGGGCAAGGCCTAACGCACTTTGGCTCAACTATGTGACTACAGTAAAGGCCCGCTCCAGCATCCGTAACTATCTGAAAAATTTTAAACAGCAAGAAGCTGTCAGCTTAGGCCGGCGACTACTGGAAAAAGAACTGCAATCCCTGCATTTGCATCTGGAAAACATTGATGAAACCCGAATACAGGCATTACTTGAAGTCATGGATTTGCAGTCGATGAACCAGTTGCTCGAAGACATCGGCTTAGGCAACAAAATGCCGTTTTTAGTCGCAAAAAGACTCACCCAGGATGATATTAATGCCAATATTAAACTGAATGACACGGATAAAATCCAGCAATCACCCCTGATTATAAAGGGCACGGAAGGCATGGTGATTACCTTGGCCAAATGTTGTAGACCCATTCCGGGTGATTCAATCATAGGTTACTTTAATCCCGGCAAAGGCATTGTGGTCCATCATCACGAATGCCGCAACCGCTCAGTCGTCAGAAAAAAACACACCAACTGGCTAGATGTTGAGTGGAGCCAGGATGCTGTCGGCGATTTTCCCACTGAACTTCGTATAGAAATACTTAATCAACGCGGGGAGCTGGCAACCATAGCC
>JBBQCU010000078.1:0-10444 GCA_038319065.1 Methylococcales bacterium | reverse complement strand
TCTTTTGATATACGATAATAGAAATTTTGTTGGTTGATGACCTGTATCTTAAAAGTTGCCTGCTTTACAAATTCGCAAAATCCTTTATCAATAATACCCTGCTTCGCAAGCTGCTGGAGGCTAAGACTTGGATCAATCATTGCAGACTTCACCAGAATAAGTTCCCTGGCTGAAAGTGCCTTGGCCAACCATGCAGCCAGACTGTCTGATGTTATATCCCAGGAGGCCTGAATAGACGCATTATCAAGTTCAACAATATCCGGCGACCAGATTACAATTTTTTGGTTGTACAACTGTTCTCGAATGCCAGTTACTGAACGAGCGATATAAAAATTACTTTTAATCCCATTGATTAACAAGGCCATCTGCTGCATGGCCAAAATCGCCATCCGGTGCGCGGTTTGGTCGTCAAATTGCCAGCGTTGTTGAGCACTTCTAACTTGATCGGCAAATGCACCACCACCCGGAACAATAACGACGGCTCTATCCAGATAATTCTGTTCTATGCTATACAGGCATCTAACAAGAGTATCTGATTGGGACAAACTACCTCCAAGTTTAATGACAATCATTTCTCAGTAAGTTGTTGCAATAAATCAATCATGGCCGCAGCCTTATCAAAACTCTCCTGATATTCCTCTTCCACCACCGAATCATTGACAATGCCGCCACCCGCCCAGAAACGAATAGTGTTTTTGGAATGTACCAGGGTTCTAATGGCAATATTGGTATCCATATTGCCATCAAAGCCAATATAACCAATCGCGCCGCAATAAACGCCGCGCCGGTTGGGTTCCAACTCTTCAATAATTTCCATGGCGCGAATCTTGGGGGCACCGGTAATTGATCCGCCTGGAAAACAGCTTTTTAATAAATCCAATGCATGCTGATCATCTGCCAATATGCCGGTTACGGTACTTACCAAATGATGTACGGTCGCATAACTTTCCACATCAAAAATGACCGGTACTTTTACCGAACCCTTTTTGCAAGTTTTGCTAATATCATTACGCAGTAAATCGACAATCATCAGGTTTTCTGCCCTGTCCTTATTACTGTTTTCAAGTGACTTTATTTGCTGCTGATCTTCAACACCATCCTGTTTTCTGGGGCGCGTTCCTTTTATCGGTTTTGTTTCAACAACGCCCTTGGTAAGCTTTAAAAAACGTTCCGGAGATGAGCTTAGAATTTGAACCTCAGGCAGATTAAGATAGCAACTGAACGGTGCAGCGTTTAATTCACGCAGTATTTGATAAGCCGTCCATGGATCACCTTCGCAGTGAGCAACAAACCGTTGTGCGAGATTCACCTGATAACAATCGCCTTCCTTCAGGTACTGTTTAATCCGGTTAAAGGCTCGTGTATAGAAGGCCTTGTCCATATTGGAGTTTATACTGCTGACAACTTTAAACGCATCATGCTCATGTTGTTTGGGTAATTGGCTGAACTGAGTTATTAAGGCATGCCATTTTTGTTCATCGCACTCATGCCCGACCAAATAACTTTTCTGTTGCATATGATCGACAATGACTGCCCATTGGTAAATACCTACCGCCATTTCGGCGATATGTTCCGCATCCTCGGCAATAACAGGCAGCGTTTCAAGCCTGCGAGCCAGATCATAAGAAAAATAACCGATGGCTCCACCGTTGAAAGGTAAATCTTCCAGAATGATGAAATCAGATATGAGCTGTTGTTTAACTAAATCAAATGGATCTGCACTGGATTTTAGGGTCAGATTATTACGAGTGATTTCTGTCACAGCACCCTGCGTCACCAAGGTACATACCGGATCAGCAGCAATAATATCGTATCGGCCTTGATTGCTGTATGGGTAACCACTATCCAAAAAAACTGACCAGGGTTGGTTTGCAATTGAGGAAAAGAGTGCTGAGCTATCAGCAAAATAGGGCAATAGAAAAGTAAGCTGTTTTTGTGGCAACATTTAAAAAGCGGTTTGGTTGGATAAACTAAATAAACTATAAATGGGCAAAGATGTTGTGTCCACCACTTCGGCAATAGCGCCTCTTCAATGGTATAGCCAGTAATACGGAATAAATTGTCACTAATCGATCGGATTATCAACTTATTGCTCTTAATATGCATTGCAAATAAAACAGTTGGGCTGGTGGCAACCATATAAGTTAATTTACTAGTGGATAGTTTTAACTTTTGGGATATCTGCCGGGCTTCCCATAAACTATGCGCTAATTTTGCCTTAGTGCGTACTAAATGGACGTTTAACAATATTATCAACAACACAACTGTCAAGCCCGCCCATAGTTGAACTGTATATTGATTATAAAACACCGCGAAATTTGAGGCTAAAGTCGAAGCAATGGCCTGTCTCCTAAAAATGTTATACATCATCAAACTATACAACGCGATAGAAAGCCAAAAAATTGAACTATTGTAACGGTTTTTTTAATAATAATACGCCAGTTCGCTGAATGGAGCTTGAAAACGAGTGAAGACAGAATCAGTTGTTGAATGTATACTTGGAATTAGCCACAAACCGGCAAACGCTCATAATAAACGTACACAAATATAAACCGCAACACGAAGAGTTGCTATCAATGCAGAAAATTTCTAATGGCTGAACCTGATAAATCCTCAAACTTGTTAAATTTAATCACTCGATTTTTTTCAAAAAAAATTAGGACTTTTTATTACACTGCCAGAGAATCGATAGGTGAGCACAAACGGGAAATTGTCGTTTATCAGGTTGAACAGGCATGTACCAGTCTTCAGGAAGCCAGAGATGAATTTGAAGATGCACTGGAACGCTTTAAAAATCTGGTGTGTATCAACGAAACCGGATTGGAGCATAAATACAACCTTCTCAACAGGCAATATCAGTTCTGCCGCTCAAAATCGGATGCTGTTAGCAATAGAATCAGGGCCATTCAAGAAGTCAGCGAGGCGTTATTTGTGGAATGGGAAAGCGAATTAAATGAATACACCAATCGTGCTTTACGTAATAACAGTAAGCAACAGTTAAAAGCAGCCAGACAAAATTATGCCCGGCTCATTAAGGCGATGCAACGGGCTGAAAGCAAAATTCAGCCCGTGCTGGCAGGATTTAAAGATCAGGTGTTATACCTTAAACATAATCTTAATGGGCGTGCTATCGCGGCATTGCAACATGAGTTTATTGCAATCAGTATTGATATTTCTCAACTCATTCATGCGATGGAACAAACAATTGCAGAGGCAAGTTATTTCGTTTCAGCTTTAGGAGATCAAAAAGCCTTAGCCGGCCGTTGAGATAAGAAAGGTTTTCTACCTGGGTCGGAACAATGAGCAAGGCTCAACCTGAAACTATCCTGTCTTAAGGTGATAACCAAGAATGAATATGCCCGAACTAATCAGGATTTTTTGTAACTATTCAGCGCGAAGCAGAACTTTCCCTCTCCAGCGGGAGAGGGTAGGGTGAGGGGAGATTTTAAACAGGGCAATGAGTTTAATTTAAGAATCTGTGGCGTATTATTTTTGCCGTTGAGCGGTTACGATGCTAGAAAAATTCTCTTTAATTTAGAGTTTGTATAACACATCATTGGCTTTATCTTTATCTTGAGCTTCTTTGGATTTACCTTTACGGTTATCCTGATCCATTCTTTCCTTGCCAAATTTAGCAATCATATCTTCCCAGCTTGAATACTGCTCATAACCTTTAAAGCCCGCCGTTTTACGCTCCTGGTATATTTCCTTGCCTATTGCAATAATTTCCTCAGGTGTCTTGCCATCAACTACATCAAGGAACTCTTTGTCATCTTTTTTTGCATCTCTGATCATCCAGAAAGAGACTTCAAATTCGATACGATGATCGGGAGCCAGGCGATTTTTTAGTGCCTTTACCGATCTGTATGCTGTAGCGGTAGTGTGGCCGTTTATTTCTTGCCCCTTACTGCAGGCCATTAAAGTCGCGCAGCTGAGAATAAGTAGCAGAGTAGGTATTTTCTTCATAAAGATAACCTCGAAGTTAGGTACGGGTTCATGTTATGGTATTTATAACACCAGATCACCAAACAAAGTAAAATGGTCGGTTATTATAACCTTGAGCTAAGCTTATATGCTGGAATTTATTCAATTATTAAATCAGCGTTACCAGACGATTTTGAATCAACCGGGCAATGAGGTTAGCAAAATCGGCTATCAACAACGGATAGATCAGCTGATTTTGGCTGAAGCCTTTATGCGCAAAGGCCAGCTCATTAATTCGTCGCCTGAACAGCCTCTACAGATGACGATTGTAGGCCCGACGCAAGCAGGCAAAAGTTCATTGGTCAATGTGTTATTAAACAGTAGTGTTGCGGGAGTCAGTCCTTTAGCCGGTTATACCATTCATCCACAGGGTTTTTGTCATGGTGTTAGCCTTGTTGATTGCAGCGGTTTACAGCGTTATTTTGGCCGTTTCCAGCAGTTGCAACTGGCACAAACTCCAAGAGATAGACATGATTGCTTTTCCTTGACTGAAACAGGCATGAATTCCCAGTATTTACCGCGCGGTGTATTATGGGACACTCCGGATTTTGATTCGATAGATTCGGCAACGTATAGGGAAGGTGTGATCAGAGCGATTGCCCTAGCTGATATTATTATTCTTGCGGTCAGTAAAGAAAAATATGCGGATCAATCAGTCTGGGACATTATGTCTGCACTTGAACCCTTGAATCAACCGACAGTTATCTGTTTAAACAAGTTGAGTGAAGGTTCGGAAGCGTTACTAATTCAGTCATTAAAAGAAAAATGGCAAATTGCCAGAGCAGATGATTTTCCTGAAGTGGTGCCTTTGTACTATCAAAAACATACAGGATTGCCATTCTGGCCTGAAGACAAACAGAGCTTGCTTAAACACGTGGCAAACAAGGTCGATCTTAAAAAACATGTTCGTTTTGAACAAGATTTATTGCAAAAACATTGGCAAACATGGCTAGAGCCGGTTATTGCCGAGCATCAAACATTAAATGATTGGCATGGATTGGTTGATGTTGCGATCAAACAAGCATTGGACAACTATCAGCGTGATTACTTAAATCATCCGCATCACTACGAGACCTTTCAACAGGCGTTGGCTGAATTGCTGACTTTATTGGAAATACCCGGCTTAGCGGGTATTTTGACAGGCGCCCGTAAAGTCCTCACTTGGCCGGTAAGACAAATAATGAAGCTGGGGCGTAAAAGGCTGAATATTGCCGATAGCAGTCAGGAAATAGTTTTATTAAATCAAATCGCTGAACATTTATTGATTCAGCTGGCAGATAGACTGATGGAAAACGCCGAACAGGATAATCAGCGACTCTGGTGGAAAGAGTTCAGCAGCTTATTGCGCCGTCATCGACAGGCCATTTTGCAGGACTTCAGTGTTGCAGCAAAAAATTATCATGTTTCTTTTCAGCAAGACGTTGAAAAAACCGCTCAACGTTTGTATCACAAATTACAAGAGCAGCCCATGGTGTTAAATAGCCTGCGTGCCACCCGGGTTACTACCGATGCTGCCGCTATTGCCCTAACCTTACACATGGGCGGTATTGGCGTGCATGATTTGATTTTTGCCCCCGCCATGTTAACAGTCACTTCGTTGTTAGCTGAGAGTGCTATAGGCAGTTATATGCACAAAGTAGAACATGAATTAAAACAGCATCAATACAATACGGTAAAACAAGCACTCTTCGTCGAAAGCATCGGAAAAAAGCTTTTGGCACTGCCGGAGCAATTATCGGCTATGACACATTTCAATATTTCTTCTGATCAGCTACAAGCAGCTGAATTTCAACTCACAGAAAAGCGACATGGCTTACGATTACTTTGATTTAGTAAAGAAAACCCGATGCTGGGCTGAGCAAGCGTCCGCATCTGGCTGGATTAATACCGAAGCTGCTACGCGGTTAAGTCAGTTTGATAACAGAACGCCTGAAGCCTTGTTGTCAAACTTCAGCCTGGAAACATGCGTTGGCGCCAGACCGCTGATTGTTGCCTTTATGGGTGGCACCGGTGTTGGTAAAAGCACTTTACTCAATCGTCTGGCGGGTAAGGCTATTGCCAAGTCGGGCATAATGCGGCCGACTTCCCGGGAAGTCACTTTATATCATCATTACAGTATTGACATGCAGCATCTGCCGGAACAATTACCCCTTGCAAAAATCAATATTTCGCAACATGATGACGAAGTGAAAAAAAACATTGTGTGGATAGATATGCCGGATTTTGACAGTACCGAACAAAGCAACAAGCAACTGGTTTTGCAATGGTTGCCGTACATTGATGTGCTTGTTTATGTGGTGAGTCCCGAGCGTTACAAGGATGAAAAAGCGTGGCGTTTGTTGCTTGCAGAAGGCGCACGGCATGCCTGGTTGTTTGTTTTTAATCAGTGGGACAGGGGACAGCCAGAGCAATATGAAGATTTAACCCGCCAACTGTATAAAGCCGGTTTTGCAGCGCCAATCATATTTAAAACAGCTTGTGCAGAAGGGCGGCAAACAGACGAATTTGCCTCCTTGGAATCGACTATCGTCTCTTTAGCGACACAGCATGTTGTTGAGCAATTGGAACAAAGAGGTTTGCAGGTACGCAAGAATGAACTAAAGCTAAAACTGCAAAATGCTAGCGGGCTTTTAGGTTCCGAGCAGGCTTTTCAAAAGATGCCGGAGCTGTGGCAAAATCAATGGCAGCGCACAGTCAAGCTGTTGCAAAAGGGATTTTCATGGCCCATAAAACACACTGCAGCCTATTATGCAAAACACGCTGCCGATTTAATAACAAATCCGGCCAGTTCCAACCCTTCATTATGGGATGCCTGGGCGCAATCCCGTTTTGATGATGCCTTGGATGAATTCATTATTGATATTGATCAGTTGGGGCTTCCAGTTATTCCGTTTAAGCAACACTTATCAGCAATACGAGAAAAAGCGCCTAAAATTATGCAGACACAGACTGAATTGGCAACCCGTCTGGCTTTAGCCAATGCCGGTAATGTATTACATCGTGCGTTTTTAAAATCCATGCGTTTATGCGAAATAATTCTGCCGTTAATTGCAATGACTTGGGTAGGTTATAAAGTATTCATGGGCTATTACACCAGTAATATGACTGATACCCACTATCTAGGAGTTGATTTTGCCGTACATAGCAGCTTATTAATCGCAATGACGTGGCTGATCCCGTATTTTATTCTGAAAAAGGCGCAACCTTCCCTGGAAAAAAGCGCTTTAAAAGGAATCAATAAAGGCCTGATTAACGCCTTTAGCATGATAGACAATGAAGTTTTAAGCGTAGTCGACAGTCTCGTTAAACAGCATAAAGAACAAGTAAAACAGCTTTCAGGCATCATCGAACAATGCCGTGTCACGGATGCTGAGCACAGTCTGTCTGTAGAAAGCGACAGTCCTTTAACACGGATGCTGATGAATTAAACCAGGCTTATTACAGCGGCTCAGCCTTGCGTAATATGGCTTCCACACAGAAGCCGCCCAACTTATTTGATTTGCGAAAGATAAGTTGACCGCCATACTGCTCGGCTATTGACTTTGCGATAGATAAACCTAGTCCATGGCCGGTGACTGCTTCATCCAGTCGAGTACCGCGTTGAGTAAGCGCGGCAAAATCGGTATCAGAAACACCAGGCCCATCATCTTCAACAATCAGGTGAATATCCTGGTTGATGTCAAAATAGAGGTTTACCCTGGATTTAGCCCATTTACAGGCATTATCAAGCAGGTTTCCGGTTAGTTCCAGCATATCTTCTCTATCGATTAATAGCCAGGCTGTCTCTGGTTCTACAAAGGTAATGATGAGACTTTTTTCCCGGTACATGCTTTGCAGGACATTGATTAAAGCAGGTATTTCTACATTTATGTCGAACTTTGTAACTGTTGGGCCGGATCCGGCCATGCGTGCCCGTTTCAGAACTCGATCCATCAAGTTTTGCATGTTCGTCGTTTGAGTTTGCAGGATCTGGCAAATTTCCGGTTGTGACTTTAATGAGGCTTCGCGTGGGAGTTGTTGCAATACAGTCAAGGGTGTTTTTAAGGCATGGGCGAGATCGCCAAGCGCATTACGCTTGCGTTGTAAACGTTGATCCAATAGCTTTAACAACCAATTGACTTCATGCACTAATGCAGCGACTTCTTTCGGCACATCAGTGTCCAGCTGCGTTCTTTCCCCATGTTCCAATGCCCTGATCTGCTGTGAAATGCGTGTCAGGCGATAAAACCCGCTACGTAAAATAATGACTTGCACGACTATTAATAGCAGCAATAAAACCAGTGCAACAACTGTGTACCGGTACTGAAATGAAGCTATCCTAGCCAGGGTAGGTGACAGGTCTTCAGCCACTGCAATAGTAATATTGCGATTCAGTTTGTTATATCCATACACCATGATAAGCAAAGGTTGCAGCTTTGGGCCGGTGACATAAAGCTTGTGAGTTTCCCCAGAGGATAAAGCCGGGATTGCAAAATCCTGATTCAAAAGCGAGCGGGAACTAAATACCTGCCCATCGGTGATGACCTGGTAGTAGTCACCTGAAAATGGCTCAAGATAGATGGGCTCAATTCGATTAACATCCAGCGTTATGTTGTTGGCGGCATCGGCAGAAACTGCGGCAAGGATGCTCAACGCATCATGCTCAAGATGTTCTGCAACAGATTCTTCCGCCAGATAGCGAATTGAACTACTGGTCAGCCACCATAAAAGGATAAAGACACAAAAAAGACTGATGAACAGACCAACTCCCAAGCGTAGTTGGAGTGATTTCATTCAGGCTGATCCTTGAATACATAACCTTGACCTCGCCGGGTCTCGATCCTTTGTTTGCCCAGCTTTTGGCGCAAATGATTAATATACACTTCGATCACGTTACTGTCCTTGTCCGAGTCAAAATCGTAGATGTGCGCCATTAACGTGGATTTACTCAAAACCTGTCCCGGATGCAAGAGAAAGCAACGTAATAATTTAAATTCAATGCCGGTGAGTACATGAACTTCACCCGTTTCTGAAATGACCTGCTGACGATCTTCATCCAGTTTTAAACCGCCAACCTGTAATTTACCGCCGGAATGTTGATGGACACGGTGGAGCAGAGCATTAATCCGCGCCAGTAATTCTTCAGTATGAAAGGGTTTGCCCAGATAATCGTCAGCTCCGGCTTTAAAGCCATCAACTTTTTCATACCAGGCATCCCGCGCTGTCAGTATCAGAACGGGCAGGTTGCTTTGTTTGGCCCGCCAGTTTTTTAGCACTTCTATACCGCTACGTTTTGGCAAACCCAAATCCAGAATTGCCAACTCATAAATACCTTCATTACCTAAATATTCACCTTCAATACCATCATGAGCAACATCAACGGCGTAACCTGCATTTTCCAGATTATTTTTTAGGATACGCGCCAAATCATTTTCATCTTCAATCAGTAACAGGCGCATGGGTGGGTGTCATTTTTTGGCTTGATAGTTGGTTAAATTCAATATTACCAAGAATCTTTCGATAAGGTTTATTTTTGTTTTGTGATCAGTGCTGATGGGTGTGACTTAAATTGCGGGGATTTTGTCAAATGTTACTAATTGCTTTGGAATAAAACAACGTTGGTACGTTATCGTACATGCTCTTTAGTAGGTAGGGCGGTTTCGCACTAGCAAATCGCCATGCCAATAACTAAGACCATGAAGTTAAAAAATCAGGCAAAAAAAAATCTCGCAAGGAAAGTCCATACGAAGATTCGAGTTTGTACACTTTGTTTAAGGCGGATTGCTAATGCAAATCCGCCCTACAATTTATTCGTCGTAAGGCCGTCTTTATATCCTCGAAAAGAAAAAACGAGCCGAAATGATCGTAAAATATCAACAAAGAATCTAGGAGCTTTTGCGGCGCTTGCTGAAAAAACCCAATCCGGCCAGAGCAGAACCGAACAGCCAAACCGCAGCGGGAATGGGGACAGCGGCGGCTGGCGTGACAGTCACAAAAGCTTGTTGGAAGCTAATATCATAGGTAGGAAGAGTGCCAAAAAAGTCTGATATTATCGCGCTCTGCGGGTTGATCACACTATTGAGGCCGACAGCGATCGCCTGAAAATGAATGGTTGCCACGAGTGTGGTAAGGGCAGGCACGTTTATACCGGCAGTTAAAGGAGAGGTAGCGTCAATTGCTTCGGCAAAGTGGATATTTCCGCCAGTCCAAACCGGCGTACCTGGGGCAGAAACAGCATTACTTACGCCTTCAGTGAAGCCGAATATATTGCCGCTGTCCAACGAAAGCGCATTCAGCTTGAGAGGGTCATAAGTCATAGTGAAATCGATACTGCCTAAATCCGGCACGGGACCGATCATGATTTTGGCGTCAAACAATGAGCCAACAGTGGTAGTGTATGTAGCCAGGCCATTCGGCATCTCGGTGGTGAGGGTGACAAGCGCAGCCTGAGCGTTATTTAAAAAACAACAGACAAGCAATG
>JBBQCU010000077.1:0-10499 GCA_038319065.1 Methylococcales bacterium | reverse complement strand
GCGTAAAAAATGACGGGGTTTGACCTTGTTTAGGCAAAAATTAACGGTCATTATAAGACAACCCCCGGAATTTCTAAAAAATGCTACGGAGGACGGCTTAAAAGCCGTCTGGATTTAGGATACTTTCACAGTCTCTGGAGCGTGGGACCCAGCGCAATATTGATCAAATAGTTCCCTAATGTTACGCACCTTATAAAAAGATTCTGATTTCATTTGTCAGTTGGCTGGGGTTATCGATTCCCGAAAAGGTATATGAATCTTCTATAAAAACTAATTTGGAGTTGTGAAACTGCTGATGTAATTTGTTGGCATGTTCTATCGGAAAAAGCCGATCTTCATGTGACCAGGCAATTAAAACGGGTTTGTTAAATTTATCAAAGGGTTTAGCCGCTTCAAGGGTTAATTTTGGTGAGATTGCGCGTAAAAATTTGCCGCAATCCCTGCGTATTCCTGGGGAACTTGACAGAGGCAGAGCGAAGGAATCGGAGGTTTCCTTCGGCATTCGTTTTGATAGCCAACCGTAGGCTCCTGTCTGGTGACGAGCTTTAGGAAAAAATTTAATTACGTTTGCGATTACAAACAGGCCGCCGGGAATGAAGGCTGCTATTTCACTTGTCTTAAATTCGCGGGGCAGCCATATATCATAAGCATCGCATGAAGTTAGGATTAATTGTTCAATTCTTTCCGGATGTGTGGCAACCATCATTTGCGCCAGGGCACCCCCACTGTTGTTACCAACCAAAATAACTTCATTAAGATTTAAATGATCGATAAACTCCAAAATAATTTGAATCATGCCTTGAGGGGAAACATTCGCGTCTGGTTTCATAGGTTCTGAATGGGAACCTAAAGGCCAATCGGGCGTGATGCATCTAAAATCTTGTGATAACCCTTTGGCTACATCTTGCCAAAGTAAACTATTAGCTAAAAAACCATGTACAAATAAAATGGCAGGAGCTTCTTCATTGCCAAATTCTTTATAGTGAATTCTTCCTTGTGAAAGTTCTGCGGCCTTTTGATTTATGTTCATTTCATTCTGCCTTTTAATGTCTACTTAAAATTTAACTTGTGGCAAATAACAATTTTGTTGGGTGGAAAAACAGAGCTATTGTTTGTCCATCCAGAACCTACACAGCATTATCAATGCCCGAGCGGATTAATTGGGCCTTGAGGAAGCTTGCGAAATCCGGGTTGACAGAGGCTCGGGAACTAAGGCAAAGGCACAATCTCATACCTGGCAGGCTCTTTGCAGACTTTGGGAGACTTTTGCTTGTCTTCGCCCGTATCTCCGTCAATGACGACGTATGCGGTTTTTCCCGAAATCGCCAAACCTTCTGATGAAGAAGGCAAAGCGCGAATAAACTCTGAATCGATCACCTGAGTTTTATCCAACGCCGATTTTGGAAAACGTCGAAGCTCAAACGGCTCCGCCCTATCTTCCGCGGGCCCGGCGATCACCCAAATAGACGTTGCGTCGGATGACAGGTCTCGTATCCCTCGCCCCCCCAAATCCAGGAACGCCACGCGGTCAAATGTATAGGCCGACAGATCTTTCATGTGGAGCAGGATAGCCAGATTTTTTTTCTCCGGTTGAGTGGGGTGTGCCGGCAATAACGGGGCGCGCAAACCTATCCATACATCCGTCCCTTTGCTCGTGTTGATAGCGACCGCGCCTTCGGCGTTGTAAGCTTTCACTGCATTACAAGTGGCTTTTGCTTCATCCTCGGTTAATTTCTTCGCCTGCCCCGCATCATCAATTAGCTCACTTAGTAAATCAGCGGTATCTATCGCTTCGCAAGCTGCCTTCATGGCTGCGTCCATGTCCGCCACACGTTTATCAAACAGGTGCTTGCAGGTGACCTTTTTGGATCGTAAAGTGTCTACGACATCCGTTTTTTTTGCCTTCGACAAATTTACCTTCCCGAACTCGTGACGCTTTGGCTTGATTTCACAACGGGTGTTTCGGCTATGAGAGGCGAAAGCCAGAACCTTGTCATCCGAAATGCCTGCAAGTGCCTCGATGTCCGAGATTTCTACTCCGTTTGGCAGGTCAAAAATGCGTTGCGTGCTGGAATCCGGTTTTTGGTCCTTAACGGAGAAAAGGTACAGTTCCTTTTCCTGTTCGTTGTCGCCCACCAAAAGACACTCGCCTTTCCCGTCCGGAGGACAAGGCACCAGCAAAGCCGCGGACGCTTCACAAAGTGGATATTGTCCCAGCGTCTCTTCAGCCGTTACTCTGTCGCTTAGCGTCAATGTAGTTAAAATGACTGCAAAGTACAGGAGAAAAATTCTTTTATGTTTTCGCATATCGTTCTCCTAATCTGTGGTGGGTTTTGTTATCTCTTTTTGCCAAAATTAATCGCCCCAACCTGTTTAACTCTCTAGTCGGTCAAAAGCAGTCAGCTATAGTGCAGACTACAAGGCTTTAGCCTGAGTTCTGTTCAATTAAGTTATTAAATAACAGCACTGTATATTTTCGGATATTTCATTACTGTGGAGTATCAGACTTTCCGGCGGCACAGGATTCCGGCTTAATTCCCTGTCTACCACAAGCAAAAGAAGTCCAAAACGGTGATTTTTTCACCGCTTCGGCACCTTGTATCTCCTGTATGCCAGATTGGTTCTTTTCAGGTGCTTGAGTTTTTTCGACCCCTTGAATATCGCGGGCAGCCAGCCCCGTACCCAGGAATGAACGGATTTCGGTATTCCCGAACCATTGTGTGCTGAAATGGATGGCTGCCAGTGTGGAAAAAGCATCGGAATTGGTTGTCGCTTTTTTAGCATTACTGGTAGGTACAAGGGCGAGTTCTGCTCGTTTATAAGCGAACGTTACTTGTGGGGGACGTGTGTTACCATCACCAGGCGTGGCTTTCAAGCCGATGGTCGTCCCGGTGCTGATGATGACTCGCGGTCCGCAGGCCGACAGAGCAAGGCAAGTAAGTCCAAGTGCCAACACGATTCCAAGTTTGTGACATATGTGGATAGCCATCATTGACCTCCTCCCGGTTGAGTGGATGCGTTGTTCTTAGTGGCTATTTTTCCCGCAGCTTCGCCAAAGAATTTTTGCAATTCCGGACTTCTGGCTGCTTTGCGGGCGGCCATTCCTGTTGCAAAGAACTGATCAAGGACGAGGGGTTGGTCGAGAAACGGGTTGCCATAGGTCACCACAAAAGTTCCCAGTACGGAATAGGCGTCGGTATTATCCTTGTCCATACCAACGCCAGACTCTGTGGCATCATCATCTTTTGGTGCTGGAATACTGGCAACCTCCGTTCGGTCATAGCCCATACTAATATCGATGGTTTGGTCGGTGCGTTGAGAAATGTCCAAACCAAACTTGGTGGCTGTGCTAAATCCCAGCACATTCTGGCAACTTCCCAGCATCAGCATGTGCGGAATTAATAATCCCAGGTATATTCCGTGGCGGGTGTGTATACTCATTTTGTTACCTCCTTAAGCAGGCTATCAGAAAGGTTACCGTGTTCAGGTACATCGAGCCAGACGATAGCTCGAGACTTTAGCGGCCTAGCATCCTCGAAGTGCAGACTCGATATTGCGTTGTCCGGCGGAGTGAATAAGGTTCTGTGGGCGAAACCCACGGTCAGAGCGTTTGCCTCCTCGCCAAACACAATCTCGACACCCGTAATAGTCCGGGAAAGAAAAAAGCTTCCCGGCTCGCGCTCTACGCAGAGATAAAGGAGGCTGAAATTCCACTCGCCAGCCGCCGGCGTTTGTGAAAAGCCAAGAGGCATTAGCCAGTGACTGTAATTAGCGGTTTGATTTTTCTGCCCTGTTTTCGCTATCAATGGCGCGACTGTGATTCGTTCTGACAGGCCCATCGCAACTCCCCAACTTATTCCCGCTTCTGCCGAAGGACCCAGGCGAACAATTTGACTCACATAGGCGTTGTTGTTTGGCGGCATCGCATAACGGAACAGAACCGGCCCAATATAATGCTCCATATTGCCAGATCGAAAAGCGCAAGCACTAAAAAATGGGGCTAGCAACAAGCCTAAGCAACCAAGCATTAGTGGGTTTCGTGATTGCATCATTCAATTCCTTAAACTATGGGAGATTAAACCGGTATTCAATAACTTCTAAAGTGACGTGAGGCTTATTTTATTATTTAGACAGTCACTATAAATGTGAAAAATTACATCATTTATTAATTCCTAGTATACGGATTCAGTTATTGTAAGTTGTTAGCAAGTTGTTATATAGTTGTTAGCGCCTCTAAATAAGTCTAATAACAATATCCGAGGGATTTCCAATGGAACAGAACAATACTTATGCATTCGGGCCTTTTCGTCTGGACACGGCAACTCAGCTTTTGTGTAATGAAGCATCTTGTACCAATTTATCGCCCAAGGTGTATCGTTTATTGCTGTATTTTTTGTTGCATTCGGGACGCCTGATTTCCCATGAGGAATTATTTGATACGGTGTGGGATGGCCGGCTAGTCGAGGATTCGGCTTTAAGGCTGGCGGTTTATTCCCTGCGCAATATTTTGCGCGACGATACTAAATCGCCCAATTATATTTCCACTGTTTGCAAACGGGGCTACCGCTTTCTGGCAGAGGTTACTGTTAAGGAGCATTATCGGATTGCTGAAGGGAATGAAAACAGACGCCTGCATTATCGGCCGCAAGCTCAGGTTTTCCCTGCCAGGCTTGAATACATCCAGGAATTGGCAAAGTTGCAGGAAGCTTTTCAGCGGGCATCAGCCGGAGAACGGCGTCTGGTTTTTATGCAGGGCGAACAGAGCACAGGCAAATCCGCGCTGCTTGATTCATTCCTCGCCAAAGTTCAACATAGCGAGATGACGTTATTGCGTGCCCGTTGCGTGCAGATGAGCTGTGTTAGCGAACCTTTTCTGCCGTTATTGGAAGCGCTCCAGCGCCGTTGCCACGAGCCTAATGGCAGGTTGGTCATTGAGCGCCTGAACCATTTAGCACCAACCTGGCTTTACCAAATGCTGAATGTGCTGAACCCTGATGAAATTGCCATGCTTCAGACGAAAGTATCGCATATCAATACCGGCCGCATGTTGCGGGAAGGCGCCGATTTCTTTGAGAGGCTGAGTCAGAACGCTACCCTTATCCTGATCCTGGATAACGCTCAATGGAGCGACGAATTCACCCTGGATTTGTTGAATTTTCTGATGTTCAGGTGTTCGGCGGCAAAGTTATTGATTATTGTCAGTTATAGGCCTGGCGTTGAAGGGCTTGGCGCACGGCGAATTGCAGAGATGCGCGCAGAATTATTGTGTCGAGGCTCGTGCCAGGAATTGTCTATGCTGAAGCGCCATCGTTGATGACAGGATTATTAGCTGTATTTAAAGAGAGGATGGCCACTATTTTGCGTTTTTTTTGAAACCCTCTCCCGGGGGGGCTTACAAGTGCAGGTTTTTCAAATTGAACATCTGGCTCCCTCGCAGGCGCGCTCATCCTTATACACAAGTATCGCCATACCCGCCGGGAAGAATCAGGTGAAAATAGCCTTCACATAGCCGTTAAGCAGAATGATAAGCTTGATTCCTAACAAGCTATTCCTTAGAGGTGAATCATGCCCAGCGTACTTAAACAAACTCACTACAGCGCCGAAGAATATATAGCGCGGGAACCTAGCGCGTCTATTAAAAGCGAATTCCTCGACGGTCAAATCTATGCGATGACCGGCGCAAGCCGGAAGCATAATCTGATAACGGTTAATATTGCCGGAGAATTGCGAAGCCAACTAAAAAAACATCCCTGCGAAGCCTATATCAACGATATGCGCGTCAAGGCAGCCGAAGCGCGCAGCTACCATTACCCTGACATCACTGTTGTGTGCGGTACACCGCAATTTATAGCTAAATGGCTTTGAATTTTAAGAATATTGCATAATGTATATTATGTAATTACAATGCTTACATAGTCTATTTTTCAATCGCGGTGATGCCATGTTAAAAGAAGCAAAATTAGTTCAAATCGGCAATTCTCAGGGCATCAGGTTGCCTAAGACAATGATTTCAAAATATAAATTAGAGGGGGTTTGTGTATTGGAAGAGATTGAAGAAGGCATTCTCATTCATGCGCCAGATCAAGGAAAACTGAGCTGGGAAGAGACGTATAAAGAAATGTCGTTAACCAGTCAGGATGAATGGGCTGAGTGGCAAGAATTAGATATCGATTTAGATCGACATTGATGATTATCAAAAGGTATGAAATTTATTTGGCCAACCTTGACCCCACAATTGGCGAGGAAATCAGGAAAACACGACCGGTTGTGATTGTAAGTAATGATAGGATGAATAAATTTCTGGGAGCTATTGTGGTATGTCCACTCACAACGACACTACATGGAACATGGCGTAGCCGAGTTCAAATTTTATGTGCGGGAAAACAGGCAGAAATCGCAGTTGACCGAATACGCACTATTTCAAAGACACGTTTGATTAATAAAATTGACAAGATGTCATCCAGTGACAGTGCTTTATTGCGCCATCTTATTACGCAAATGTATGGTGAATGATCGTTTCAGCCGGACGGGATATTTATCCCGTTCGCAAGGTTTGAAATGGGATTAATACCGTCCCTCGCCCAAAACGTTAGGGACGGGTTAAATAACCCGTCCCGCTTCTGTAATTTACGCTAAATTAGCAAATAAATGAAATGCTAATAGAATGATAGGCTTACTATGTAATTTAACAAAGTAGAATTAGTCCACTCCTTCAATTCTATCTTGATAAACTCGAACCAGTTTGTAATTCTCACTCAATGCACAGACATCAACCCAAATTTTTGACAATGTTTGATGAAATTCTCGCATTTTCATATTTCCGAACCTGATATGGATAACTCTTGGCGGCGGTTCATTTAAAAGTGCAAGTTCTGAAAAATCAGCATCTTTGGTGACAATCGTTAAATGTTGCTGTTTTGCATAAAGCCATATTTGGCTGTCTTTCAATTCGTCATTTATGTTGACCACATGCTCATATTCATCACTAGACCAAAGTGAAAATTACCGTGGCAGGTTGACTGTTGACATCTATCAGAAATTTTTTCACTTATGCGACTTCTTTAAGGACATATTTATGATCCATGAGCTTGCAGGCAAAAATGAGACAAGCACTAATATCTTTTGCTTCCAATGAGGGATATTGATTTAATATTTCTTCTTGATTTTCACCCGCACTTAAAAATTCGAGAACAGTTTGTACAGTGATTCTTTTTCCTCTGATGGTTGGTTTGCCATTACATAGATCAGGATCAATAGTGATTCTACCGCTTACAAAATTTATTGTGTTTGTGTTCATATTTTGACCTTTAGGGTTAAATCAATCAGCATACATTCTACGATCAAATCAGGTTATTACTGATATTTTCGAGTAAGCGCTGTAGTCGGCTCGTCTGTTTGCGCCCGACATTCCAGCATGATAATTGGGCAACGATGAAGCCGTTGCCCGATCACGAATGAATTTTATGGATTTTACCGCCTTCCTTGCGCAGGACCGAATTTTCATCGCCAGCGAACGACACTGCATAGACCATGGCGTAGGAATAAACCAGTAAATAGTTGCCATCCGATAACCGAAATGTCGGGCAGAAAAGATTGCCCGACCTACCTGGCTTTAGGGTTAAATTAATCAGCATACATTCTACGATCAAATCAGGTTATCACTGATATTTTCGAGTAAGCCCTGTAGTCGGGTGCATCTCTTTGCTACCGACATTCAAGCATGATAGTCGGGCAGCGATGAAGCCGTTGCTCGACAACAACACGGCTATCGTTTGCCCACACAACATGGCTGCGGCTTTGTCAAAACGTTTGGGACAAGGTTGCAAACCCCGTCACGCTTTGTTTTGCTCACTTTTTCGACTCTACGAGGATGACATTTCTAATCAAATCACCTTCAAATTGAGTGATTGCCGGAACAATTATTTTTTCGAATCCTGGGTAATCGGCCATTTTTTGAACATCTAATAAATACTGTTCGATATCGACCAGCGGCAGGCTTTCGATGTGCAGAATTTCATCCGCATTTTTATGAAAAAAATTGTTGAAGTGCGACAAAATGATAACTCTTGGCTTCAGTTGCTTCATCTGTTCTTTTGGGTAATCGTCCACATTTTTTGCGCTTGCGGCAAGGCCAATTACAACATCAATTGGATTACATTGCGGGGGCAGGCTGTGTGGATAATCTTTAAGCGGCATCGGCGAACCAAGCATCATAACGATAAATTTTTTATTGTTATGCCGTAATCGAAATAGAAAGTTATAAACTTCTCCAGATTGATATTCCATTGGAGTCGGCGGGTGTGATAATGGTTTGGCGATTATTCCATCAAGCAGCGTGCCGCTAAAAGAAAAATCACCCACCAGTTTAGAAGTGAAAGAGAAATGCGGTGTATGGGCGGTTTCCAGAGCCATATAGTCTATGGAGTATCCCTTATCACTTTTCTGTTTTGAAATAGGTATGGTGACCCACTCTCCGTAGGGGGTGTACTTGATGGGTCTAACCCGTTTATTTAAGTCAGCGTTACCATGTCCCATGAGAATATTTTGAGTAGATCGACTTCCGTATAATGGAACTTGGCTCCATGTTGGAATCTTCAGCATGGCGGTGTGCGCATCAAGCAGATGATCAGCATGCGAATGCCCTATAAAAATGGCATCAGGCGGCTGTTTGAGACGACCGAAAGTTTTTTTAACTTCCATTTGATCGGATTGTACTTTTCTCTGTTGTTCCAAATCCGGGGTAACGAACGAATCGGTTAAAAGAGCTATTTCACCGAATTGGATGTAATGCGATGCAGTCCCGAACCAATAGATTTGTAAACGATCAGGATTGGTATTGAAGCGTATAGTGTCTGACGGTTTTACCTCCATCATCATTCCGCTTCGAACTGGCATATTTAAGTTGACTTTATTAGTAGAACACCCGCTAAAAAAAATGCCAACTATGAATATTATGAGCATCTTGTTCATTTTTTATTCCTCTGGATACTTAAGTCGGAACCGGCAAAATCGGTGGGTATCTAAAAGGGCGTTTATCCACCATACATGGTTATTTTCGCGCCTCCCCATGAAAAGCTGGTTTTCAAAAGTGCGTAGGGCGCATTAGCAATAGCGTAATGCGCCGAATGTTTGAAGTCTAACATGCGGCGCAATACGGCTATCGTCTATCGAATGCGCTTTACCGCGTTGAGCACAGTCCGAAGGGCTCAGAACGAAAGGCTTCCAAATGTCTCAACTGTGGTTTTTTGATTGATGGGACAGCATTGGGCAAACCTGAAATCTGTCGCCATATTGAAGCTTGGCAAAGTCGGCAATAAACAGCATATTCAACCCTGTTTCCGCGAGATTATAAAAATTGGTTTCCCACCACCTAGTTAACGGCACTAAGTAGCGAGAAATTAGCCGTAGATTATGATTGTTATCAGTGACCACAACAAGTACCGGTAACATGGCACCACCACGCATCGCTACACGCTTCAACGGTGGTTTTAGGCAGTTCGGTGACGGCGATCCCGGCAGTTCCAGTTGCTACAATTGGCGGCAGCTTTTTAACGTCGATGCTGGCATTTATCGGCTTGTCGGCGGCACCACCGCTGATGCTGGCATCCGCCTTTATTGGCGGCAGCTTGTTAACGTCGATGCTTGCATTTATCGGCTTGTCGGCGGCACCACCACTGATGCTGGCATCCGCCTTTATCGTCGGCAGTTTGGTGACGGCGATATTGGCATCTGCTTGTATCGGCGGCAGCTTGTTAACGGCGAGGTTGGCATCTGCTTGTATCGGCGGCAGTTTGGTGACGGCAATATTGGCATCTGCCTTAATAGTCGGCAGCCTGGTCACGGCGATATTGGCATCTGCTTGTATTGGCGGCAGCTTGGTGATTGCAACGTCGGCACCAAGTTTCACTTCGATCGGTTTATCGATAACCAAGTAAAGGGAAATTGGTTTGTCCGTTGTAACATTCAAGTTCGTAGTGAGCGGGCAAGCTGATAATGTAAAAACAAGCGAAACAAGGATAATAAATTTCCATTTTAAAAATATTTGAAGATGTCCTTTAAGTTCTGTTTTCTTACATACGTTTGCCATTTCTCTTCTCCGTCAAATGTAACGCGGAAATTTGAGAAATTTCCGCTTCGCCTAACTTTTAAGTAGACATCCTTATAGAGTTAACTGTGGGTGGAATTAATAGGGAGACCGGACGACTCTATTAAAATAAGCAGCCCACCTTTTCCCCTTATTACTATTAATCAAACCCAAAATTAAATCACTAAGCCCTATTAATTTCCCAAAATTAAACTTAATTCTTAGTCCATCACTTGGTTGTCAGTTTACTAGCTCCGCTGTTGAAAGTTGTTAGGGTAACTCGCAAAAAATAACCTTCAGTTGTTTTCCTTAAATTTGAGGTTGAATAGTCATATAGTATTTCGGCAACGATGGACTCCTGTCCATTCTGTTACTCATGCTTGTGAATGCTTTTTTAGTCATCTTCACACCTTTT
>JBBQCU010000076.1:0-10592 GCA_038319065.1 Methylococcales bacterium | reverse complement strand
ACCAAAAACAGGGCATAACATTGCCTCGCACAGTAGAAGATATGGCACTGTTTTTACCGCAAATACCAAAAAATCAAGTACATTCCGGCGACCTGGTTTTCTTCAACACCAACGGCAACACATTCTCTCATGTCGGCATTTATGTCAATAATGACAAGTTTATTCACGCACCGAGCCAACGGACAGGAAAAGTGCTGGTTTCCAACCTTAAAAACCAATACTGGCACAAACACTATATGGGTGCGCGCCGCCCCCGGGGCTTTTGATTGTTGCTATAGTTCAAATTGTTGAGAGTCAAAGCAATACAGCAGGTTTAGCTAATGTGGGTACAAAAAGAATTTATCTTATCAGCAAAAACCCGAGGGTTTCACCTGATCACCGATGAAATAGTAAGGGCTATTCCGGAAATAAGCTCAATAGATTGCGGGTTGTTGCACCTTTTCATCAAGCATACCTCGGCATCGTTAACCATTAATGAAAATGCCGACCCGACAGTACGCCAGGATCTGGAAAGCCACTTCAATCAGTTTGTCCCTGAAAATGCCCCCTACTACCGGCATGACTATGAAGGCGATGATGATATGCCGGCCCACATAAAAAATTGCCTCCTGGGTTGCAGTGTTAGCGTTCCTGTCACCAACGGCGCTCTTAACCTAGGTATTTGGCAAGGTATTTACTTGTGTGAACATCGCAACCAGGGCGGACGCAGGCGTATCGTAGCTACGATTCAAGGACAGTCTAGAATAGGAACTGATACAATCGAAGCTTGAAGTCGCTGTAACATAGGGAAATGCCGGCTTTTATAATTGTGACATCTTAATTCTACTTTGTCAGATTACATAATCACTATCTTCCAATTCGTCATTCCGGCATGGATTGCCGGAATCCATGCTCCATGGATGGATTTGAGCTTACCATCCATGGCACTGGATACCCGCTTCCCGGCGGGTATGACGAACTTGAATATAATTTGACAAAGTAGAATTAAGACTTAATACATAAAGGAACAGGACCAGGTCATGACCTTAGATAAAAATACCAATGATTCGATAATCGCAGACAGTAATCTTCATCAATTCCGGATTTTCCTGGCATCCCCTGGCGATGTACCTCTGGAGCGCAAACTGGCGCGCGAAGCCATCACCCATATCAACAGCGAGCGGCGTTTTCGTGGCCGACTCACTATTGAAATTATCGCTTGGGATCAGCCCGGCGCAGCCGTTGAGATGGAGGCTGGGTTAACACCCCAGGAAGCGATCGCGCAAGGTCTGCCCAAACCCGAAGACTGCGATCTGGCCGTTATCATCTTGTGGTCGCGCATTGGTACACAGCTTCCTGCTGATTTTGAATTGAAACAGGACGGCTCACCCTATCTCTCCGGTACCGAGTGGGAATATCTCAACGCCCTCAAGGGTTTTCGGACCCACCGCAAACCGGCCGTTTGGGTGTATCGCCGCAATGGAGTGCCTAATCCTTACCTGGATTATCCAAACTTTGAGTCCATCCGTGAGCAATGGAACAAAGTCAAACAATTTTTTACCGCTTTCACCAACCCGGACGGAACGCTGGCTGGCGGTATCAATTCTTACGAAGCGCCGGACGATTTCCGGCAGCAGTTCGAGCAGCATCTGCGCGACCGGCTGGATAAATTGCTGGAAACATTACCCTCAATCAGCCCCTTACAAACGGCCATCAAGCCTGTAACCGCCCCAATTTGGCCAGACTCACCTTACCCTGGCCTGGAAGCGTTTACGCCGGAACAAGCGCCTATTTATTTTGGCCGTGGCCGGGAAGTCGATCAGTTGCTCAAACAGTTTGCCGACCCTAAAGTCCGTTTTGTCGCCGTTGTTGGCGTGTCCGGCTCCGGCAAGTCATCGCTAGTTAATGCGGGACTGTTGCCGAGACTACGTACCGGTATTATCGGTAACGCGCCCTGGATCGATCTCATCTTCAAACCCGGTGAAAGAGGTGGCAACCCCTTTCTGGGGCTGGCTTTTGTACTCAAATCCAAACTGGACATCTCCGGCCAGACCGAAAACGAAATCGCCCGCGCATTACAGGCGGATATAAAAGTTGCTGAGCAGCATTTGACAGAATTGCTGTCGCAAAATCAGTCTGCCACCGAACTGCTACTGGTTGTTGACCAATTCGAGGAACTGTTCACGCAATGTACCGATGAAACCCGGCGAAGTTTTCTTATCCTGCTGGATCACCTGGTAACGCTACCACGCATTCGAAGCATTGTCTCAATGCGTGCGGACTTTTATGATCGCGCCATTGAACCCACCTTGGCTAATTTGTTGCGTCAGGATCGTGGTACGACGTTTCCTCTGGACCCGCCCGGCATGGGCGCGTTGCACCAGATGATTATCCGGCCTGCCGAAGCAGCCGGTGTCGAGCTGCAAGAAGGTCTGGCGGAACAACTGCTCGATGATGCCGGTAGCGGCCCCGGCGCCATGGCCCTGATAGCCTTCACACTCAATCAGCTTTATCAACAAGCGCAAAATGCGCACTACCTGAGCATTGCTGCCTATAACACCTTTGGCGGCGTTAAAGGCGCTGTACAAAAACGTGCCGAAACAGCATTGCAAGGCTTACCCATCAATCTTGATAGCGTATTACCGAAACTGTTCGCTAATCTGGTTGAAGTCAATGAACAGGAAACAGCCACCCGCCGCCGCGCTCCGCAATCGCTTCTGCATGGTGACCTGAAAATTGTAGCCGAGGCGCTTACCGATGCCCGTTTGCTGGTCACCAGCGAAGGCGAAAACAACCAGCCGATGATTGAAGTCGCCCACGAAACCGTACTCAGCGGCTGGGAGCGGCTGCACCAATGGATACTCGAGCATGCGGTCGCCCTGCGTGCCCGCCGTGACCTGGAACAGGCCGCCGGCGAGTGGGAACAATCCGGCCGCCAAAGCAGCGCACTACGCTCCGGCACCTTGTTACAGCGTTATGTAACCGCCGCTGCACCTCGCTCCAAAACAGCGGATGACTATCTGACGGCCTGCAAACGCCGCCAAAAGAGTTTTCGCATTGCTTATTCTTTGTTGGGCTTGTTTGTTATTAGCCTACTGGGCATTTTTTTTCACATCAACAAATCCGAATATGGGCCATCATTGGCAACCCAGGCAATGTTCGTACAATTAGGCCTCTGGCCGTTAACAAAACCGGCCATGGTGACAATCCCGGCGGGTGAATTCCAGATGGGCGATCTATCCGGTAAAGGCGATTCTGCCCAACGTCCCCACCATCCCGTTAAATTTGTAAAAGATTTTAAGATGGGTATATACGAAGTCACCTTTGATGAATACGACCTGTTTGCCGCAGCAAACGGGCTCAAAAAACCGAACGATCAAGGTTGGGGGCGAGGCAGCCGGCCGGTGATTAATGTTAGCTGGGACGAGGCCCTAGCATATGCGAACTGGTTATCGGAACATACGAGCTTGAAATATCGCCTTCCATCGGAAGCCGAGTGGGAATATGCGGCGCGCGCAAATGCAAAGCCGCCGGCAGAGCGCTACTGGCCGGAAAAAACCGAAGCTGAAAAAGACGATCCAGCCTGTACTTACGCCAATGTATTGGATACGAAAAACGCATCTTTTATCAAAAACATTTACTCTAGCATCACCTGGGAGCCCTTTAATTGCGCGGATGAATTTTCCTTTACGGCTCCCGTGGGGCAATTTAAAGCCAATCCGTGGCAACTGCACGACATGCTGGGGAATGTCTGGGAATGGACTCAGGATTGTTACGTTGACAGCTATAAAGAGACGCCAACGGATGGTTCGGCACAAGCATCGCTCGATAACAATGCGTGTCCTCTCCGTGTGTTGCGCGGTGGCTCCTGGGACGGTGGACCGCGGTACCTGCGTTCGGCCCTCCGCGGCAGGGGCGCGCCTGGCTACCGCGGCAGCACTATCGGTTTTCGGCTCGCCAGGACACTTTAACTTTTTTCTTTTTTCTTTTTTCTTTGGCCATTTGGGGGTTATGGGGGGGGACCCCCCATCGAAAAATTTTTTAAATGGGCCAAAATACTTTACCTAAAGCCGTTCAGGACTGTCACAATCTGATAGTCTGGTTAATACCGCTGCTCGATAACTTTCCCCGCAACCGGCGATTTACCCTCGGCGAACGGCTGGAATCAGGCATGCTTGAAATACTGGAATGTTTGGTGGAAGCGGCCTATGTTAAAAACAAAAGAGACCAGTTAAAACGGGCAAACATGCGGCTTGCGGTCATCCGGCATCTTTGGAGAATAGCGTATGAGTTGCAAACCATCCCTGCCAAGCGTTACGAACATGGCGCCAGGCTGTTGGAAGATTTAGGTAAACAAGTCGGCGGCTGGTTAAAAAGCGTCGAAACACCACAATAAAATCCTCATAAAATGAAACGCCTGGGTAGAATTTGGCCTGATGTCACCTGCTTTGAGAATCTGCTCAGTGCCTACTGTAAGGCCCGCAAGGGCAAACAATCGAAACCGGCTGTCGCTGAATTTACCCTAAATTTAGAAAGCGAACTGCTTCGCTTGCAGCAAGACCTCATCGATTCCAGCTATCAACCCGGCCCTTATCGGCTGTTTACCATTTACGAGCGTAAAAAACGCCAGATTGCCGCCGCCCCGTTTCGGGATCGTGTGGTCCATCATGCGCTAATGAATGTCGTTGAACCCTCCATCGACCGGCGCTTCATTTTCGACAGCTACGCCTGCCGACGAAACAAAGGGGTGCATGCGGCGGTGAACCGTTATCAAGAATGGTCAAAAAAATATCCCTACGTATTAAAAATGGATATTCAGCAATATTTTCCCTCCATTGACCACACGATCTTGAAAGAAAAGCTTCGTCATTACCTGAAAGATAAATTCGTTCTGGATTTATTTGATAGGATCATCGATACCACGCCAATAGAAACGGGACGGGCAGACTTTGATTATTTTCCGGGAGATGATTTGCTAACAGCAATTGACCGGTGTACCGGCTTACCCATCGGGAATTTAACCAGTCAGTTTCTAGCCAATCTTTACCTGGATGCGGTGGATCACTTTATCAAAGAGCAACTTAATGTCAGCCCCTATCTCAGGTATGTTGATGATCTGGTGATTCTGGGCAGGGACAAAAACAGGTTGCATGAGCTTCGTGAAAAGCTGCGTGAACGGCTTGCTGAAGATCGATTGCACCTGCATCCGCGCAAAGCGCATATCTATCACACCTGTCGTGGCATTGATTTATTCGGCTATCAAGTGTTTCCGCATAAACGGAAACTGCGTAACGACAATGGTCACGCCTTTCACCGGCGTTTACGGAAAATGGCGAGGTTATATCATGAAGGCAGGCTGGACTTGAAGGAGATTCACCCACATATGAGAAGCTAGATCGGTCATGCCATCCATGGAGAAACGGAAGGTTTGCGGAAAAAACTGTTCGAGTCTACAATCTTTCAGCGAGGGTGATGCCGAGCCTCTCCGTGTATGGCATCACCTTCAGGCTTGTCAGGACGATGCAGCCGAATAGCTTCCGCAAGGCTGCGGTGAAACGGGATGAGTAGCAAGTGCGAAAATCCCGTTTCGTTTTCCAGGTTTCGAGAATATGAAATTATTGCTTTGGTTCAGGAGGTACTTGATCCTTTAATGTTTCAAGTTTATTTTTCCATTCCTGACGGCGTTGTTTTTTCATGTCATCCATTTTTGTCATTTGTTCCTTGCTAAGAACTTCCTCCAAACGCTTGCGGGTTTCTTCGTGGATGATTTTAATCTTGTCTCTCTGCTCATTGTATATCGCTTCCACTTTGGTTTTTTGCTCGGGCGTTAAATCCAGATTCTTGGTCAAGCGCTCGACCCGATTGGCTTGACGCCCCTCAAAATCCGCATTATCTCCAGGAAATGCAGCAACAGTTAATGGCAGCGCTAAAGCTAATGCAAGGGTTATAATTTTCTTGTTCATGTTTTTATCTCTCTTTGGTTAGGGTTAAAGAACAGTGGTCTCCCGTTCTTGATTATTACTATAACAATGAAAAGCGCAAAAAATTTGAATAAAATGTGCAAAAAATGTGAAATCTTAGTAACGTGCATGAAATATCCTGGGTATTATAACCCCTCTCCCCGACCCTCTCCCGGAGGGAGAGGGAGTAAGATACCTAACTTATTTCATGCACGTTCCTAATCAGCGGCTATATCCTGTGGGTCATAACGATAACCGGCTCCATAAACCGAATGGATCAGCTCCTGGTCCGGCAATAAATCGCTCAGCTTTTTTCTCAGTTTTTTGATATGACTATCGATGGTGCGGTCAGAAACAATGCGCTGATCCTGATAAATCAGATCCATTAATTTTGATCGGGAAAAGATACGCCCTGGTTGCTGGTACAAAACCTGCAAGAGCTGAAATTCGACAGTTGTTAACTCTACTTCTTGCCCCTCAGCAAGCACCCGGAAACTGTGGGGGTCCAGTTTCAGTTTCAAAGTGTTGGCCGGAACATCTATCGTTTGGGCTTGCTGCCGGCGTAGCACGGCTTTAACGCGCGCGACCATTTCGCGAGGACTGAAGGGTTTACAGATATAGTCATCGGCGCCCAGGTCAAGTCCCAGCAGGCGATCTATTTCCTCAATACGCGCAGTGATCATGATAATCGGCAGCGCACTGAAACTGCGAAGCTCACGGCATATATCCAGGCCATCACGGCCGGGCAACATTAAATCCAGCAATATTAAGTCCGTATGGTTTGCTTTCAGCCACGGCAACACCTCCAAACCATTGCTTAAACAATCCGTGTCAAAACCGGCATTTTGAAGATAATCCGCTTGCAGGCGGGCCAGTTTTAATTCATCTTCTACAATCAGGATATGGTTCATGAGCTAACCGGTAATTCAATGCGGATTGCAAGTCCTTTCAAAGGTGAGGACTGCGCGTGTATCGTGCCATTATGCGCTTCGACGATATTACTGCAGAGTGCCAAGCCGAGACCAGCCCCGCCATGATTCCGGTTGCGTGAGCTTTCTACCCGGTAAAAGCGGTCGAAAAGTTTGGGTAGTTCGTGTTCGGGAACGCCAGGTTCACTGTCGGAAAAATTGAGCACCAGCTTATCGGCCTCGCGAGAAATGTTGATGACTAACTGGCCCTTGCTATCGGTATAATTCGCGCTATTGTTCAGCAGGTTCCGGAAAAGATGGGATAAACGGTCCGGATCAGCGTAAATGCTGACAGGCACCGGCAAGTTATTAGTCAAATTGATACTAATTTGTTTGTTCCGGAATTCGGGTTTTAAAGCCGCCAGGTCTTCTTTTAAAATCTCTACCGGATCAACGTGGACTTTGCGATAACTTAATGCACCTTGATCGGACAGGGATAATTGATAAAGATCCTCCGTTAAACGATTAAGTCGCATAACATCACCAAACAGTGAATCGATAGCCTCGGTTGTCAGGGGCCTTATGCCGTCTTGCAGAGCTTCCAGCTCACCACGCAATACGGCCAAAGGTGTGCGCAGTTCGTGGGAAATATCCGCCACCCAGCGCCGCCTTGCTTGTTCCGACTGTTCTAAAGCGGCGGCCATCTCATTAAAATCACGGGCCAATTGTCCCAGTTCATCGGTGGATTCGACGGGCAAACGAACATTATAACGGCCTACTGCAAGTGCTTTTGCCGCTGCTGTAATGCGTTTTAGCGGCCGTCCCAATGTGTAAGCCAGCAACAAGGCGAGACCTGCTGACAAGAAAATCATTAACAAGGCAATCCAGATAAATGATTCGGACTGCCGCTCCATAAAGCGGATTTCACTGATCTGGTTAGCTGTTTTGCCGGGCAAGAGCCCAAGAAAACCGACTATCTGTTCTTGATTATGGATGGGTTGCAAGGCTAGTTGCGGTAAAGCATCTTGCCGGCCAAAAATAATCGTTTTGTCAGCATTCAATAACATCACACGCAGTTCAAAAGGGATAAAACGCCTTTTGGCAAGCAACTCGGGTAATGCCGGCGGCCAGACATCATTGGGCTCCGTGCGGGCCTGTTTAATCCATGCGGGCGGCCTGTGATGATGGTGAGGATTAGACTGCCACAATAAATCAATCCATTTTTGCTTGTCACTGGCCAGATTGCTCCAGCCAGGGTTGTTTGCATAGTATTCGGTAAGCTCTTCAATCAGGCTAGTTACTTGTTCCTGTTGCCGTGCCTCTACAAACTCAGTAAAACCTCGATCCAAAGACCAACGCATAAAAACATACATCCCTGAAACAACAAGAAGCGTTGTCACCAGAAAAGTTAAAAATAATTTGACTCGAATTGATTTATGCATGGCTCCAATCCCATAACGGATAACGCATTGTTATCATCAAATGTGCAAGAATTATGGAGTTTCAAAAAATACTCTCAATTGAATCTACCGTTAAAAGATATTTTTTTCAATTAAGATTAAAAATAGTGTATGTTATCCGGACCCAAATAATAACCCGTTAACAGTAAGTACATAGCCCTATGCGTAGCATTCGCACCCTGGCCATTTTCTCAGCACTCCTTTTTGCAGCAATGGCAATCTACACGTGGCCACTGAAACCGAGTATTCCTGCGATTCAGCTGACTTTCACTGAATATGCTTTTAAGTCTATACTGAACAGTTGGAAGCCAGAGGATATTTCTATTTTCAAAGCCCACTTCCTCATTGATTTCCCGTTTCTGGTTTGTTACGGTGCACTTGGCTATCTCATATCAACAAAGACAAAACTATTTAATAGTTACACACCAATGGCCAAATCTCTGCTTGCTCTTTCACTACCGGTTGCTTCTGCGGCGGATGCGATAGAAAACTCAATACATTTGCTTTTCTTGTTCAATGCCGGTCCATTCAGTCAAGCCCAATATTTCGCAGCGGGTGTAGCAGCCTCTATAAAATGGATACTCATCATTGTTTTCGTGGGAAACTTATTATATGCATACTACAAAACCGCGGACTAACCCGTCGTTCCAGTTGACAGACCGCGGCTGAACTGCAACGTTATCACCACGATCGGCTACTTGCTACTATCAGCAGCAAACAAAAGGGCTTCACCAAATTGCAATGCCGCCAGCCGCGCATAGATACCGTCCTGTTTTAATAACTCCTGATGCTTGCCGGTAGCGACGATTCGGCCATGTTCCATCACAACAATACGATCTGCTTTCAGAACGGTCGCCAGCCTATGTGCGATAACCAGTGTCGTGCGGTTCTTCATTAATTGTTCCATTGCTTCCTGCACCAGTTTTTCACTTTCAGCATCCAGCGCACTGGTCGCTTCATCCAGCAATAACACCGGCGGATTTTTGAGTATGGCACGGGCAATCGCGATACGTTGACGTTGACCACCGGAAAGCCTGATGCCGCGTTCACCCAGAAAAGTATTATAACCATCCGGCAAGCGCTGGATAAATTCATCCGCGACAGCTGCTTGAGCGGCCGACACGATTTCGGCATCGCTGGCATCCAGTCTACCCAGGCGGATATTTTCCATGACGTTGGCCGCAAAGATGACAGTGTCTTGCGGAACAACGCCAATGGCGCTCCGTAACTGGCCAATATCAGCCTGGGTAATATCGATGCCACCCAAGGTAATGGTCCCTTGCTGTGGATCATAAAAACGCAAGAGCAATTGCAAAACCGTACTTTTTCCTGCCCCGGAAGGCCCGACCAACGCTACGGACTCCCCCGGAGCTATGGTCAATGAGAAATTTTCCAGCGCATGTTGTCCCGGTCGCGAGGGATAATGAAAGGACACCTTAGCAAACTGAATATGCTCAACTTTTGAGGGACTGATCGATAGTGGATTTTCAGCCAGCCGCAGTCCGGGCTGCCGCTTCAATAATTGCAAAATACGCTCCAGGGCACCTGCGGCGCGTTGCATATCGCCCCACACTTCACTCAGGGATGCGGTATTGGTGGCGACCATAATAGCATAAATAAGAAACTGGCTTAATTCACCCACTGTTAACTGACCCGTCCTGACGAACCGGGTACCCAGCCATATAATCGACATAATGGCAGCGAACACGATAAATATTGTAAAGGCCGCTAATAAGGCCCGTGCTTTCAAGCGCTGCCTTGCAGTTGAAAAAGCCATGGCAACCGAGTCATTAAATCGATCGCTACTAAACCTTTCCAGACTATAGGCCTGGACGAGTTGTATTGCATTCAAGGTCTCGCCGGCCAAGGCACTGGATTCTGCGATACAGTCCTGGTTAATTCTGGAAAGGCGCCTGACTTTACGGCCAAAAAAAATGATTGGCACCAGTACCAAAGGGACTATTACGAAAATTAAACCTGTGAGTTGTGCGCTTGTTATGGCTAACATAAACAGGCTGCCGATCAGCAATAAGGTGCTGCGCAGGGTAACAGAAAGCCCGGCTCCGACGACTGATTGCATCAGGGTAGTGTCGGTAGTCAATCTGGATAATACTTCGCCGGCGGGTGTTGTTTCGTAAAACAAGGGATCCATGTTAAGTACATGCCGGTATAAAGTGATGCGAATATCGGCAACTATGCGTTCACCCAGCCACATTACCAGATAATACCGTGCAGCCGAAAATACCGACATCACGACTACGATAGCCAGCATCACCAGAAAATAG
>JBBQCU010000075.1:0-10640 GCA_038319065.1 Methylococcales bacterium | reverse complement strand
AAGATCGGCTCCCGGAGGAACCCTAAATGTTCCGGTTGTAGTACAGCCGGTAATCGTGATTAATAATAAAAATACTAAACATATTTTCTTGATCATTTTGCATTTCCTCAGGTTGTTAAGGGGCTTTAAATAAATCCCTAGGTTAAAAATAAATGGTCATCTGTTTTGTCACCGCAAGAACAGCATGTGCAAACACTAGCTAAAAAATTAGTATTAATCCTGAATGCGCGTTACGCGGTCATTCTCAAAGTAAACTATAAATCTATCAAATCTTGAACTCCAATAAGTCCATTGGTTAACTTGCAAATTGGGTGTTTCAGTTTTCGGCGGATAACCAATAGCGGCAATCACAGCCTTTTTTTGCATGCCATTTGCGACCTTTCCCGCATTTATTTTTTCTCTTTCCAGCTCGGAAAATCCCGATAGATCAAGTTTATTTTTTGCAAAAAGCTTTGTAAAAGCCTGGGTCGTATTATCGCCGGTATGCTTAGGCACATTTTTGATGACTAATTCGAAATGCGAAGGCAACACATCGACCACAATAGTTTTATTGGTTATGCTTTTCAGTATAACCTGCGAGTTAATGGGCAGTAATAGCCCACGGCGATAATTGGTTGTAAGATACTGCCCTTTTTCATATTGTAATGAGAACTGTGTATAGTAAATACCGCCTATTTTGATATTTGCCGGCAAGGTTGCATCATCCAGTCTTTTTTGGCACCCGGTATTAAATAATAATGCAATAACCACTAGGATTACGCGGAAAAAAGTGGGCATAATAAATCCTCATGAAGTGTAAAAATTATTCAAATAAGCGATTAGGGCGGTCAGACTTTTTTTTCCAACGTTTAAAAATTAATGAGGTATTAATACCTCCAAAAGCAAAATTATTACTCATAATATAGCTGCAATCTAATAGCCGGATGTCGCCCTTAATGTAATCTAAGTGCGCACATGCCGGATCTGTAATTTCAAGATTAACGGTAGGATGAAACCAGCCTTCATTCATCATATTTATTGCTGCCCAGGCCTCTAAAGCACCGCAAGCGCCCAAGGTATGGCCTGTATAGCTTTTCATCGAACTTATCGGGGTATTTGAGCCGAATAGAGCAGCAGTCGCATGACTTTCCGCGACATCGCCATGCTCAGTTGCTGTGCCGTGTGCGCTGATGTAACCGATTTCTGAGGCATCCAACTGCGCATCTTGTAAAGCCAGGCGCATGGTCTTCTCCATGCTATCGCAATTGGGTTGGGTGACATGCAAGCCATCAGAATTGGTGCCAAAGCCTATTAGTTCAGCATGTATTTGAGCACCTCTGGCTAAGGCGTGATCCATTTCTTCCAGTATAAACGTCCCAGCTCCTTCCCCTATAACCAGGCCATCTCGATCACGGTCAAAAGGTCTGGGGCTTTTATCGGGTGAGTCATTTCGTGTGCTGGTTGCGAATAAGGTATCGAATACCGCGGCTTGAGAAGCCGAAAGCTCTTCGGCGCCACCTGCTACCATCAGTTTCTGATGCCCATATTTTATCGCTTCATAAGCATAACCGATGCCTTGACTACCCGAAGTACAGGCACTGGATGTAGTATAAATCCTGCCGTTAATGCCGAAAAACAGGCCGATATTAACGGGCGCAGTATGTGCCATCATTCTGATATAGGAAGTTGCATTAAGACCGTCAGTCGTATGATTAATCAGCATGTGACCGAAATCAGCGATAGCATCGGGACTACCTGATGAACTACCATACGATACACCCATTTGCCCGCTTTTTAGACAAGGGTCACCTAACAGTCCAGCATCAATTAGCGCTAATTCTGTTGTATAGGTCGCCATTAATGCAATCCGCCCCATACTGCGGGTTTGTTTGCGTGAATAATGCCGTGGTTTGGAGAAATCCGCAGGGGCGCCAAGCCGGGTATTCAAGCCTTTATATTTTTCCCAGTCCTGCATATACTGAATACCGGTAGATTGCGCTTTTAAACGCCTGGAAACTTGCTCCCAATCATTGCCGATCGGCGAGATGCCTGCCATTCCGGTAACAACAACCCGTTTTATTAACATAGGCCACCATTAACCGAGATTACCTGCCGGGTTATGTAGCCGGCATCCTCAGACATTAAAAAGGCAACCGCTGCAGCAACTTCTTTGGGGTTACCGACTCTACGCGCCGGAATCATTTTTTTTATCTCATCAAGAGGCAGCTCTCTGACCATTTCCGTATCAATAAGACCCGGCGCGACACAATTAACAGTAATATCCCGTTTTGCCAGCTCTAAGGCCAGCGCTTTTGTTGCGCCTATGATGCCCGCCTTTGCGGCGCTGTAATTGACCTGCCCACGGTTGCCCATTAAACCGGAAACTGAAGACAACGTGACAATGCGGCCAGGCTTGCGCCGCCTGACCATAGGCATGACCACCGGTTGTAAAACATTATAAAACCCGTCAAGATTGGTATGCACCACACTATCCCATTCTTCTCCTGTGAGTGATGGGAAAGCATTGTCAGCAGTAATACCGGCATTGCAAACAACGCCGTAATAAGCGCCATGGGTTTCAATATCCAGATTTATTTCTGCGGCACATTGCGCGCGGTCGACAATATCAAACTGTATAATTCTAGCCGACTGTCCCAATTGTTCAATTTCCAGGGCGGCTTGCTCCGCCTGTGATCGCTGGCTACGGCAGTGAATTACCAGATCAAAGCCCTGTTTTGCCAGATACAAAGCAATGGCTTTACCTATGCCGCGGCTGGAGCCGGTTACTAAAATAGTTTTATTCATCGTCTGCTTGTTTGAGTTCATTGAGCGGTGGCTGGTAAACATTCAGATTGGCACTAACTGCTACACCAATTCCCTGAATCATACATTCAAAAGCCCCCAGGTGATCATTTTGTATTATTTTTTCCACGCGCACCGTTAACGCCGAACCAACCTTGAACTCAGCTACATTGCTGTTATAACGACGGGTTCCCAGCAAAAACCCCAGTTTTATTGATTCTCCTGCCCGCTTCGCTATTACACCGGCATAAGCCGCAACTGCCTGAGCCATATATTCAATGCCCACCCAAGCCGGCACTGTTTTATCATTACCTGGCAAACCGTCATTACGTACGACCAGTTCGGCGGATAGCGAGTTATTGTCACAGCTGATAATTCGATCTAATAACACCATTTTACCGCTGTGAGGTATCAGTTCGGCAATATCAATATTGGTAAAATCCATCATGTTCTTGCAATCACAATCGATAGATTATTGCCGCCAAAAGCGAAGGAATTGCTTTGACAGGTATTAATTTTTCGGCCTAAAGCCATCCCCTTTTTTACTAGATTCATTGGCGCCAATTCACTATCATGATCATCGTCATTAACATTCGGAATTAACGCACCTTGGTTATCATCGCTCGTTAACAACAACCAGCAAAAAGCCAACTCCAATGCAGCCGCTGCGCCCAAGGTATGCCCTGTCATGCCTTTACTTGAACTTGCCGCCAGGTCAGCACCGAATAAAGCATTTACGGCTTTGCTTTCCATTGCATCATTTAATGCGGTAGCCGTGCCATGCAGATTGAGATAATCAATATCTTCTGGGGTTTTACCCGCTTCTTCAAGAGCCTGCTGCATCGCTTTAATCACCGCAGTTCCGGCAGGGTCTGGCGCTGAAAAATGATAAGCGTCACTGGTCGCACCGATGCCTTTTAACTCTACCGGCCCAGGCTCTTTACTCAAAATAAAAAGACTGACGGCCTCACCAATATTTATGCCGTCCCGGTGCAAGCCAAACGGTTTGCAAAATCCGGTGCTGAGCGACTCCAACGCCGCGAAGCCGTTCACGGTAAGGCTGCATAAACTATCCGCGCCACCGACAATCACCGCATCGCAAATGCCTAGGTTAATCAATCGGCGAGCGGAGGCAAAAGCTTTGCCGCTTGAGGAACAGGCGGTGGAAACTGAATAAGCAGGACCATTGATCCCTAGATAAGAGGCTAAAAAATCGGCGCCTGCACCCATTTGCTGCTGTTTATAGTGGAACCCATCAGGTAATACACCGTTTTTAGCCTGAAAGGCCAAGGCTAACTCAGTATTTCTTACTCCTGATGTACTCGTGCCCAGTACAATACCAATGCGCTGACCACCAAATTTGGCTATCATTTCATTAACCGTCTTGCTGATCTGACTTAAAGCCGCTAGTAACAATTGATTATTGCGGCAGTGATAGACGTTATATTCTGGGCCTATCTCCGGTAAATGAGTGGTTATCTGACCGAGGATCACTTTGTTGCCTAAGCTAAATTCATCCGTTTCAATCAAACCCGACCGGTCACCTGCCAGCAGACGTTTTAGGACCCCAGTCTTGGAACTTCCAGTCGCGCATAATAGGCCTAAATCATTCAGATAAAGCTTCATAACTTATTGTCTTAATCTGTAAACGATAGTTGTAGCGATAATTAATCAGTTCAACCGATTTAGCCCAGACAGTATCGGGTAATAAATAATTAACTTCAACCGTCTTTTTGCCCTGGTAATATAATCGACGATGATTTGTATCAGACACTAGTTGCCATGAAGAAGCATGCAGTTTTTTTTGCAATAAGGTAACTGGCCAATAGACCAGTTGCAAGTCGGTGATAATAAACTCCGGGGCCACCAAATCGGGCAATAACGGGCTTTTATCCGATACTATCGTTTTACCGTCGTAAGTTAGATTAAACAGACCAACTCCATCGTTGGTTAATCCAGCCATGGCAATGTGCTGTTTATCCAACTCCAAAACACATAACAAGGTTTCTTTACGATTTGGCCACAAAGCAGTTATTTGTTGCACAACACGTCTGGAAGGACCTATAGGCGGAGCCATGGGCATCAATATCGGCTGATTGACGACATCAGGTTTATTAAATACCGTGCAACCGGTTAATAATATGCAAAAACAGCAAAGATGCATCGCCGCTTTTAACGGCATAATTCAACCAGAGTATCAAATCTTGTACGGGCATTTTTTACATACGGATTTTTTTCATCCCAGGCGTAACCTGCCAGTATTGAACTAATCATTGCCTTAATCTCGGGATTTGGGTTTTGATGAAAGATAACATCCTGAAACCGCCCGTCATACCAGGCATCGACATACACGCGAAATGTATCAACGCCCCGTTGCAATGGCATGGCATAGTCTTTATCCCAGTCTACCGCTTCATTTTTAAACTTCCGGTCCAGAATATCCGCAACCAGAGTCGCTGATTTCATTGCAATGGTTACGCCGGAAGAAAACACGGGGTCTAAAAATTCACCCGCATTTCCTAATAAAGCATAACCTTTACCATACAAACTCTTAACGTTGGCAGAATAACCGGTAATGGTATTAATTTTTTCATCAAACACCGCGTTTTTCAGCAAGCAGTTTAAACTGGGTTCTTGGTTGATAATACTTTGTAAGACACTATCGTAATCGTCCGACGTTGCATAAAATTCAGGTTCAGCAACCACGCCCACACTGCTCCTGCCATTACTAAAAGGTATTAGCCAATACCAGACATCTCTATGCTCGGGATGAACGGTAATGCGTATTTTATTTCTATCAAACTGCGTATCATTGATCCGGTCATCGATATGGCCAAACAAAGCGCGTCTGACCGGAAATCCGGAAGGTGATTCCAAATCCAGCAATTTAGGCAAAATGCGCCCGAAGCCGCTGGCATCCAGCACGAAATCGGCCTCATAACCCAGAATTTCACCCGACTGATTCCGAATCGTGAGCTTTGGTTTATCACCTGAAAAATCGGCGGCTTCAACTTCCATTTGCCACTGTATATCGACACCCATATGCACAGCTTGATCAGCAAGCAACTTATCAAATTTACTGCGCTGAACCTGAAACGTAGTACCTATGCCCTCGGTAAACTTATCTTCAAAAGAAAATTCAGTGTGTCGATTTTTGTAGACAAACGATGCACCGTTTTTATATTGAAACCCGGCATTAACTACAGCCTCCATCATGCCTGCTTGTTCGATAAACGCCATACATTGGGGGAGCAAACTTTCGCCGATACTAAAGCGCGGAAATTGCTGCCGCTCAAGAATCGTCACCTGATAGCCTTTGTTTTGCAGCAATGCCCCGGCAATACTGCCAGATGGTCCCGCGCCAATAATGATAACTTTACGTGCACTATTATTTGTCATTTTCATTCCTAAATCCAATCAATGGCGCACAAATAAGCGCGGTTAAAATACCTACGGCGGGTGAAACCAAAGGCGTGGACGATCTATGCAGAACCGATGGCTAATAAACCAAACGCCAATAATGTCACTCATGCAGAAAAAGTGGCTGCTAGAGAGATGTAGGCGGGTATATCTTCGACAATATAAAAGAATACAATATACCATTATCAATCCCGATGCCCAATACAAGTAATAGCGAAAAATAAATTAAACCTGGATATCTGATTTACCTACCAAATCCCGCAACGTTTCCAGCTTGTTAGGGCTGTTTTGCAAATTCGTAAGCAGCAAAGCCCAAAATGTTTGTCCGTCATGCAGAATAAAAATACCTTGTTCTACATCCAGTTTGATTGGATTTTGTGCGTTAAAATAGCGGCTAAATAAATAGCAAAGGGTCGCGCTCAAGATCAGTCGATTGCATTTTCAGGCTTTTATTCAGTAGCCGGTAATAACGCTAAAAAACCGGTTTCCAGCTACTCCGGGTCAGTGTTTGAATGCCAAGAACACTGATGACCACCATTCCCAGCAACCAAAGCCAAGCTGTTAATTTAGGGCGATAAACGTTCAAAATCAGCTTTTTTTCACTGGTTGACTGAGCAGGATGAGTAATTTGAGCAAATTTAATGTGCGTAATATCGCCGCCGGCTTCCTGAATTTCCAGTAAGCGCAACTCATTGTCGTCTGACAACACGATAGAACTGATTATTTTCTTCAATAACTCATCTTTAGGTTTTAATTCTAAGTGCCAGGCTGGGTTTTGATCAGCCCCGGTTATTGCAAAGCTATCGCTTTTATTGATTTCTAATTCGCGCAATGCTTGCCAGTTGTCTGTCCGCGATATCAACTTGTCCACGCACGCTAATATGTTCTGTCGTTGCTTAGCCTGCAGCAAATAGGCTTGAATAACTTTATAAATGGCATCGGTTTCATTATTTAGAATGGGTGAAAAACATGAAGCTTTTTAACTGCCGATCATCAATAGTTACGTTTGTTTGCATGGCAAAACCCATAAAATTAATTGTTAAATGTTTGTGTGTAACAAAGATAAATCATAGCGGCGTAAGACTGCTGACGATAGTCGAACCAACTACCGCGTTAACAATACCAGAAATTCGGAATGGCAATCTAAAGTGAGTTCAAATCCTGATAAACCAAATTCTGCTGTGTCAAATGTCGGGCATAAAAAGCATGCCCAATCTACAGTGCTCCTTATGTGAACTACGGGTTCCCCCGCTCGTGTTTTGTTGCATTCTCAGGACTCTTAGTCACCTACAAGTCTCCATGACCGGTTTTTGGTTTTTGTTCGCGCAGTGCAGAACACGGTTATTCTGACCTCAAAGAGTGGTGCATCGGCTGTTCCTCAAGTGATCGACTTGGGTCTGCACGATCACGCAATCGTGGTGCCCGCCGAAGTTGGGCAGGAAACCCACCGGCTCGAGCGTGTCCTGCCGATAGACGAACACGCCGGCCGACAGCCGCTGGAAACCGCTGAAGATCTGAAAAACATACTTCCCGTCGTAACTGACGGACATGGTCTGGCAGTCCGGTCCGATGTTCTGGAATTTCTTGATTATCTTCCAGGTCTTGGTATCCACCACGCAGGAACCGCTGAGGTGCGGTTTGGGGTAGAGCACCGAAACGAACATCTTGCTGCCGTCCATGGAGAAACATAGATGGAACGGGCTCGGAAACTCGCCGACCCAAGTCGGATCCTTCACGAAAGTGATTTTCTGCCATTGGCGGGGGTCGGGGTTGGACGTGTCGAACACCGCCATGTTGTTCTGCTGGATGTTGTTCATCATCGTAAAGTGACGTCCGTCCGGCGAGAAGCCCGCCTCGTGTCCGACACACTTGATGTCGGTGAAGTTGACTTCCCAGGTGCCGGGGTCCGAAGATACTTTCACGATGGGCAGATTGCCGGGTGAGCCCTCGGGCATGTGCAGCACGCAGACCGGTTCGAAGTTCGTGCGGTCCAGGATAATCGCCGCCGAGACCATGCGGATAATCAAGGCCGAATAGCGGTTTTCCGGGTGGTGGACGACTGCGTCAAGGCCACTCAGAGTGAGCGGGCTGGCGCCGGGCAGTTGCCCGGTTTCGACCAGATTTTCTGCCATCGGTACCATTTCCCAGTCAATCTTGTTTCCCACGGCGCCCTCGAGCTGAAACTTGCCGGTTTCCTTGGGCTTAACCAGGCGCGTCAGCCGTAGAATACCGCCTTCGAGCCAGTTGGCAGCCAGTGAGCCCCGCGGGTTCTTGCCGAACCAATCGGCGCGAAACGCCGCCAGCGTCTGGGTTTTCTCATCGATCCCCGGGCGATTGAAGAAAGCGCACACGTCCTTTTGACCGTCAGCTCCGGCAAACCCGGTCGCGTCGGGGTAAATTACCGTGTGCACGCCGAGACCGAGACCGGTGCTTTCGGCGATATCCTCCACCAGATGCATCTCCTGGCCATCAAACCAGACGCGATAGAGATGATTGCCCTGGCCGAAACGGTCTAGCAGGCCACGCTCCTTGATCTTGGTCTTGAGCCCGTAAATCATCACGTTGTCGCCGCCCTGGGTCGAATTAACGAACTCGAAACCCTGATAGGGATCGGTCGACGGATAAGCAGCGAGGTGATGGGAGATCGGACAGGGGTCGCCATAGGCCCAGTAAGAAATCCAGGCCAGCGTTTTACCCTGGTAAAGATCAACCGCATGAGCGCCCCCACCGAGCTTTTCCGGCGCGAGGTAGATATAACGACCCAGATCCTCCTTGACCCCCCGGAATTTCGAGCAATCCACTACCGGGATTCCGTCTCGCGCAGTTAGATCGGGCGGTGGTACCGGCCTTGTGGACAAGCCGGTCGGGCCCGCGTGTGCGCTCGGGATCAGTCCTTCCAACAAGCGGTTCCCCAAAAGAGCGCCGGTGAAACCGCTCCAAACGCCCAGAAAATCACGACGCGTGAGTGGATTGTCAAATTTGTTTTCTTGATAGTCATTAGCCATGGTGATCTCCTCTCTCCTTACGCAAAATCATAAAAAGCCATAAATAGTTGCTATAACAGGATCCTGCTCATCCCGCTCAAAGTCTGTAGAAAATCCCCGTAGCGTTCGCTGCACACACGCTACCTGGAGAATCCGCAACTCTCATTTAATACAGCCAAGAATCAGCTCTGCTTCTTCGAGCCAAGTATTCGCTGTTTCCAGCGGGATTTTCTTGCCGCTCAGCGCCCTGATCTCGTGTTTCAGGGCCACCATCAGATACCGGGCGGTATCGTCACGTTCCCGATCCAGTAATTTCCGGACCGCTTTGACTTCACCCAGGAGGAGCGATTCTATCCCTCGTTTGAGCTTGGCCGCCTTGATGGCGCGGTCCAGCGAGTCCAGTTCGAACTGTAAGTCGGCGGTCACGTGGACCGTGGCCGCCTTGGTCACGGGCGCGGCCGAACCATCGCCAGGAATAGACCTAACGAAGATCTGGTGTCTTCCGCAGGTGCCGGGCCGGAAAGAAGCCAGCGTAACGAAGCTCTCTCCTGCTCGAATACCCGGGATAACTTCCTGGTCGAACAGCACGCCCCTTTTTTCCGGGTCGCCGTCGTAAAACAAACTGAGGATGGAATCGAAGCCGGGTCCCGTATCGGAACGATGGCTGGCACGGATCATAATGGGTTGGTGCAAAAGCAAAGAGCCCGACGGAGTTTTGATGTCGTCGATGGCCAGAGTGCTCGTCTGGTCAGTGTCTGAAATCTGCGTATTAAATCGTGATTCCGTCGCGCTGGCGGTCGAGATTACATTGAAGGTCTGATTGTAGAAGCCCAGGTTGTTGCTGTAAGTCTTGATCGGTACATCGGCCAGAGAGTTCAGCGGACTGGCCGGGATCGACTTCAGGCCGTGGTCCCCGATCTCCTGGACGAGCTGTCCTCCCTGTTCCATCCAGGCCACCACCCAGAACTTCCAGTAGGTATCCGCCGCCACATTGCTGGTATCCCAGGCGGTCTCCGCGAAAACCCAGTTCTGCGGCGCCTGCCCATCCGCACAGGGATCGACGTCACCCTGCGAGCCTCCGCAGAAGGCCGGGATCGGAGCCAGCAGATCCTCCCCGATAAAGGCCGCCGCCGCGAAGGCATTGGGATTGCCGGCCTGACTCTGGAACTGCCCGGTGGTGGCGTCCCAGGGCTGGGCATAGAACTGCACGTGTACCCTCGCCCCTGCCGGCATGTTCGCCAGGCTATAGTTATACACCCGCGCCTGCAGGGTTACCGTCTGGCCCTGAGTGGTCGTGGTGATTTGCGGCCCGCCGGGCGTCGTGCCCGGCGTCACGAACAGCCCCTTCATCTGGTAGAAAAGCGCATCAGCGACGTTGGCCGGCGTCGGTGTTTGTTGAATCGGGGTGCAGGCCGGGGAGGTCTGCGAGGACGTGAAGCCTATCGGACAGTTGAA
>JBBQCU010000074.1:0-10670 GCA_038319065.1 Methylococcales bacterium | reverse complement strand
ACTTCCCTGACCGTCGTTATTTATCTGGAACTCACCAGATTTTAGTAATCTCCTCGTTACTACAGTTATAAGGGCTACTAAAAACTATTTAAACCCTTTGGCCAAAATATAAACCTCATTACTTCTAGGCCTGGACGCTTTTGGTTTTCTGATGACTACTTTTGAAAAATAGCGCTGCACTTCATGATGGAAAGCTTCAAAACCCTCCCCTTGAAATAATTTAACCAAAAAGCATCCATCTTTCGTTAAAACCGTTTTTGCTGTATCTAAAGCCAGTTCGCCCAAATAAATAGCACGCGGTTGATCTACACCTTTATTGCCGCTCATGTTCGGCGCCATATCCGACATTACCAGATTAACAGGTGCTCCCTCCAGGACAGCATGAAGCTGATCTATTACAGCTTGCTCACAAAAATCACCTTGTATAAAATCAACACCCTCCAGCGTACCCATCGGCAAAATATCCACTGCGATCAGTTTATTTTTTTTTCCGATCAGCTGTCTAGCAAACTGGGACCAGCCACCCGGAGCGGCGCCCAAATCAATAATATTCATTCCCGGCTTAATAAGCTGATCTTTATCTTGAATTTCCTTCAATTTAAAAACTGCTCGCGAGCGATAACCCTGTGTTTGAGCAAGTTTGACATATTCATCCTCAAAATGTTCCTGCATCCAACGGCTGCTACTTTTACTTCGACCCATGGCGCTCTATATTTAGTGTAAAATTGAATTTTTTGATTTAGGAAAAATGTGTGGATTCTGCAGATAAGAAAAAACTTCGAGCTGAGGCTCATACTTTAAAGCCCGTGGTTATAATTGGGCAATCGGGTCTTACAGCCGCTGTGCTGGCGGAGATTGAACAAGCACTTAACAGTCACGAATTAATTAAGGTTAAAATTCGCGCTGAACGCGAGGAGCGCAAGCTGATTAGTGAAAAAATATGCACCGGTACAAGAGCAGAGCTCATTCAGGCTATAGGGCAAGTCACCGTAATTTATCGATTGAATCCGGGCAAATAAGCGGACAACCAAGGCAAAACTCTATTTCTTTTGCCTTGTTCCTTTAACCTTGTACCTTTCACCTCTTAAATATATTTAATAGAAATAATTTCATAATCTACATTACCGCCCGGCGCTTTAACCGTAACCACATCTTCCACCTCTTTACCAATTAACGCGCGTGCAATGGGTGAGCCAATCGAAATGCGGCCTTCCTTGATGCTAGCTTCATCTTCTCCGACAATCTGATAAGTCACCTTTTTCTCCGATTCGATGTCCTCTATTTCTACCGTTGCCCCAAACACAACCTTGCCATTTGCATCTACCTTGGTAATATCGATAATTTGCGCATTAGAAAGTTTACCTTCAATTTCAGCAATACGCCCTTCTGCAAAACTTTGTTGCTCCTTCGCAGCATGATATTCGGCATTTTCTTTTAAATCACCGTGCGCACGTGCAGTGGCAATGGAAGCGATAATACGCGGACGCACGACTGATTTTAATTCTTCCAATTCTGCACGTAATTTTTCTGCACCTTTGACGGTGAGAGGTACTTTATTCATTTGTTTTAAAACTCCATTAATTATTTATTAAGGTAAAAGGTAAAAAAGCGACCCCTTTAACCTTTAAGTCAAGCTTTTATGCAAATCTTGCAAACAATTCACATCACCCGCATCCAGTTCACCCAGTGCGTAACAGGCAGCCTTGGCGCCTGCCATGGTTGTGTAATAGGTCACCCGGTGTTGCAGTGCTTCTCTACGCATGGTAAAAGAATCTGAAATCGCTTTTTTGCCTTCAGTAGTATTAATGATCAGCTGAATCTGGTCATTTTTAATCATGTCAACGGTATTGGGCCGGCCTTCGTTGACCTTATAAACCAATTCACAAGGGATACCCGCTTCCTTAAGAAACCTTGCCGTGCCGCTCGTTGCGACAATTTCATATTTTTTATTTACCAGCATTCTGGCAATATCAGGCGCTTTGGCTTTATCAGCATCGCGAATACTAATCAGTACCTTGCCACTATCATTCAAATTAACGCCTGCCGCCCGTTGCGATTTGGCAAAGGCTTCACCAAAGGTTTTTCCTACGCCCATCACTTCGCCTGTTGATTTCATTTCAGGGCCTAACAAGGGATCAACACCAGGAAATTTAACAAACGGAAACACCGCTTCCTTGACTGAATAGTAACCTGGAATACGTTCTTCCGTAACGCCTTGTTGCGCCAAAGTTTGCCCTACCATAACGCGAGCGGCAATTTTAGCCAGCGGATAACCTGTAGCTTTGGAGACAAAAGGCGCAGTGCGCGACGCCCTTGGATTGACTTCAAGCACATAAATATCTTCACCTTGAATTGCAAACTGGGTATTCATTAACCCTCTTACGCCCAGAGCCTCGGCCATTTTGGCCACTTGTTCACGCAATTTATCCTGGATTTCCGGCGCCAATTCATAAGGCGGTAATGAACACGCAGAATCGCCTGAATGCACGCCGGCTTGTTCGATATGCTCCATCAAACCGCCGATTAACACCCGCTCGCCGTCATAAATTGCGTCTACATCCATTTCGACCGCATCATCAAGGAAACGATCCAGCAAAACGGGTGAATCGTTAGAAACACTGACAGCCTCTTTCATATAACGCTGCAAGCCTTCTTCATTAAAAACGATTTCCATTGCCCGCCCGCCCAAAACATAAGAAGGCCTGACTACCAGCGGATAACCCAGATCCTTTGCCGCATTAATGGCTTGATCGACAGAACGCGCAGTCGCATTGGGCGGCTGCTTTAGCCCCAATCTTTCCAGCAATTTCTGAAAACGTTCCCTGTCCTCCGCCAAATCAATCGAATCCGGCGAAGTACCAATGATCGGTACGCCGGCGGCTTCCAGAGCCCTGGCAAGTTTTAACGGCGTCTGACCCCCGTATTGAACAATCACCCCCTTGGGTTTTTCAAGATGAACGATTTCCAGTACGTCTTCCAGCGTTAATGATTCAAAATATAAACGATCAGACGTATCAAAGTCGGTTGAAACCGTTTCAGGATTGCAATTAATCATGATAGTTTCATAACCATCTTCACGCAACGCCAACGCCGCATGGACACAGCAGTAATCGAACTCTATACCTTGCCCGATACGGTTAGGCCCGCCTCCGAGGATAATGATTTTTTCTTTACCGGAAACACGCGCTTCGCACTCTTCCTCATAGGTGGAGTACAAATAAGCCGTATCCGATGAAAATTCAGCAGCACAGGAATCGATGCGTTTATAGACAGGGCGAATGTTTTGCTTATGGCGCACATTTCGCACCTCAATTTCGGAGGCATCCAACAGTTTCGCTATACGTAAATCCGAAAAACCTTTGCGCTTTAGTTTATAAAGCTCACCTTCTTTCAAGGTTGATAAAGTTTTCGTTGCCAATGATTGTTCAGTGCTGACCAGATCTTCAATCTGAGCTAAAAACCAAGGGTCAATCTTACAAGCGTCATGAATCTCGGCCAAGGTCATACCACTCCGGAAAGCATCCGCTACATACAACAAACGATCCGGTCCTGGATGGCGCATTTCCCTCTGCATCTTTTCCTTGGCGTCATCTGCATTTAAGTCGATTATTTCATCGAGACCGCAAATGCCGATTTCCAGACCCCGCAAGGCTTTTTGCAGCGATTCCTGAAACGTACGGCCAATCGCCATTACCTCACCCACTGATTTCATTTGCGTAGTTAAACGATCATCTGCCTGCGGGAACTTCTCAAAGGTAAACCGAGGTACTTTAGTCACGACATAATCGATGGTTGGCTCAAATGAAGCCGGCGTTGCGCCACCCGTGATTTCATTTTGCAACTCATCCAAAGTATAACCGACGGCTAGTTTAGCTGCTACTTTGGCAATCGGAAAACCTGTGGCTTTAGACGCCAAGGCAGACGAGCGCGACACCCGCGGATTCATCTCTATGACGATCAAACGCCCGTCAGCCGGGTTAATCGCCACCTGGACATTAGAGCCGCCGGTATCAACGCCAATTTCCCGCAAAACCGCCAAAGAGACATTACGCAAGATTTGATATTCTTTATCGGTCAACGTTTGTGCAGGGGCTACGGTAATTGAATCGCCCGTATGCACACCCATGGGGTCAAAATTCTCAATCGAACAGACGATAATGCAGTTATCCTTGGAATCACGCACCACTTCCATTTCATATTCTTTCCAACCCAATACCGATTCTTCAATCAATAATTCGTTGGTGGGCGATAAATACAACCCCCGCTCACAAATTTCAATAAACTCCTCTTTGTTATAAGCAATACCGCCGCCGCTACCGCCCATCGTAAAAGAGGGGCGAATGACAGTCGGATACCCCACCTCCTTCTGGGCAGCCAACGCCTCTTCCAGGGAATGTGCAGTTTTTGATTTTGCCACTTCAAAGCCGATTTTGCGCATCGCCTGGTTAAACAATTCACGGTCTTCGGCTTTATTAATCGCCTCCTTGGTCGCGCCGATCATTTCGACATTATATTTCTCCAACACACCGTGAGCATCAAGATCCAGCGCACAGTTCAACGCGGTTTGCCCGCCCATGGTTGGCAAAATAGCATCGGGGTGTTCTTTCGCTATGATTTTTTCGACGGTTTGCCAATCGATAGGCTCGATATAAATCGCATCCGCCATATCGGGATCAGTCATAATCGTGGCGGGATTGGAATTCACCAGAATCACGCGAAACCCTTCCTCTCGCAGGGCTTTACAGGCTTGCGTGCCTGAATAATCAAACTCACAGGCCTGACCAATGACGATAGGGCCTGCGCCAAGTAATAGTATGGATTTTATGTCGGTTCTTTTGGGCATTTTCTAATTTGCTATGCTATTTATAGTTTGTTTGCATGATTCATCATATCAATGAATTCATCAAATAGGGATTCCACATCATGCGGCCCTGGGCTGGCCTCGGGATGCCCTTGAAAACTGAACGCCGGGCAATCGGTGCGTTTAATACCTTGCAAACTGCCGTCGAACAAAGAACGGTAAGTTGCTGTTAAGTTATCGGGCAAACTGGCTTCATTGACCGCAAAACCATGATTTTGACTGCTGATCATCACGCGCCCCGTGGTTATTTCCTGCACGGGATGATTGGCGCCATGATGGCCGAATTTCATTTTTTCGGTTTTAGCACCGCTGGCCAATGCCAGCAATTGATGTCCCAAACAAATACCAAATACAGGAATTTTCTTTTCCAGTATGGTTTTGATAGCATCTATTGCATAAGTACAAGGTTCAGGGTCACCAGGGCCATTTGACAGAAAAACGCCATCGGGATTCATCGCCAATACAGTAGCGGCTGTTGTTGTTGCAGGAACAACGGTGACTCGGCAGCCGCGATTAGCAAGTAACCTGAGAATGTTACGTTTAATGCCAAAGTCATAAGCAACCACATGCTTGGTCAGATTCCCGGCTTGCGTATGACCGTTTTGCAAATCCCAGATATTTTCAGTCCGCTCATAAGACTTTGAAGTAGTCACTTCCGTGGCCAAATCCATGCCTTTTAAGCCGGGAAAACCAGCAATCGCTTTTTTTGCTGTCTCTGCATCAACAGACTCACCCGCCATAATACAGCCACGTTGCGCACCCTTGTCGCGCAAAAGCCGCGTTAATTTTCGCGTGTCTATATCAGCAATAGCCACAACTTTATTATCCAGCAAATACTGTTGCAGCGTTTTTTCACAACGCCAGTTGCTTGCCAATAACGGCAAATCCCTGATGACCAAACCACTGGCAAAAACACCCACTGACTCATTATCTTCGCTATTCGTACCGGTATTACCAATATGGGGATAGGTTAATGTTACAATTTGCCGGGCATAAGAAGGATCGCTGAGAATTTCCTGGTACCCCGTCATCGCGGTATTAAAAACGACTTCACCTACAGAACAACCGTCCGCGCCTATGGATTCACCGTTAAATACCGTCCCATCTTCCAACACCAATAATGCAGACTTAGTCAAACACGTCACCTCAAATGTGCAAAACGGGATGAATCCTTTAGGACTCATCCCGTTATAAAAAATCAAACTCTATCACTATACAAAATTATGCCGCTTTGGTCATTAACAATTTTTGAAGCTGATGTATGCTGTATGACAGTTTGACTGCTTTTAGATTCAGAACCTGACGTTTATCTGTATAATTTCGCATCTTTAAGTTAATCCGCATAAAAAATCATCATGACCACCGTTAATTCCGAAAAACTTTCCAGTGCCCGTTTTGCCCAGGCAACCGATGCTTTTGTTGAAGTATTTACCGCTTCTGTCGTTTTTGACCAGCGCATGGCCCAACAGGATATTCAGGGGTCAATTGCCCATGCTACCATGCTGATGCACTGTAGTATCCTGACAGAAAAGGAACGTGACGCTATTGTTAGCGGCCTGAAACAAATAAGCGAAGAAATAGTTAACGGTGAATTTGTCTGGTCTATCAAGCAGGAAGATGTGCATATGAACATTGAAGCCAGACTGACTGATTTAATTGGTATAGCAGGAAAAAAGCTGCATACCGGCCGCTCCCGGAATGATCAGGTGGCGACGGATATTCGCCTTTATCTACGCAGTGAAATGAAGCATATTAGTCATCAGCTAAAGCGCCTGCAAACCGCTATCCTTGATCTGGCTGAGCAACATGCTGACACCATCATGCCGGGCTTTACGCATTTACAGGTCGCCCAGCCGATTACTTTCGGCCATCACCTGATGGCCTGGTTTGAAATGTTGGCCCGCGACCAGGAGAGACTTCAGGATTGCTGTAAACGGGTTAATATCATGCCATTAGGCGCAGCCGCATTAGCCGGAACCAGTTACCCGATAGATCGCTATATCACAGCTGACCTGCTGGGTTTCAGCCGGCCCTCAGCCAATTCACTGGATTCGGTAAGCGACCGTGATTTTGCAATTGAATTTGCAGCGGTGGGCAGCATCATCATGATGCACTTGTCGCGTTTTTCTGAAGAATTGATCTTGTGGTCCAGCGCCCAGTTTGATTTTATCGAAATGCCCGATGCCTTCTGCACGGGTTCATCGATTATGCCGCAAAAGAAAAATCCCGATGTGCCTGAATTGGTTCGCGGTAAATCGGGCCGGGTAACAGGTCATTTGATGTCGCTGCTAATGCTGATGAAAAGCCAGCCTTTAGCTTATAACAAAGACAACCAGGAAGATAAAGAGCCGCTGTTTGATACCGCTGATACGTTAATCAATTGCTTGCGGGCTTATGCTGACATGGTTCCTCATATCAGCGCCAAAAAAGCCAACATGTATAACTCGGCCAAACGGGGCTTTGCCACAGCGACCGACCTTGCCGATTACCTGGTGCGTAAAGGCATGGCTTTTCGCGATGCCCATGAAGTTGTTGGATCAGCAGTACGCCTAGGATTAGAAAGCAAGCGCGACTTATCGGAAATCCCGTTATCAGAATTACAGCAGTTTTCAGCGCTGATTACCGCCGATGTTTTCGATTTTTTAACATTGGAAGGTTCGGTTGCAGCACGCAAACATATCGGCGGCACCGCCCCTGATACGGTAAGAAGTGCCATTCAAACTGCGCGGCAAGCTATGTCTGCCATATAAAAAAGCTATCAGATTAAGTTACGCAGACGCTTTGCTACCTCTCCCGCTGGAGAGGGTTGGGGTGATGAGGAGATTAAAATCAACCATTTAAATTTCCCCTCATCCCAGCCTTGTCCCTCCGGAGAAGGAGAAACTAAGCATGAATAGATACTTGTGCTAATACATGAAAAATGTGACGAAGGTCAAGCTGTAAGCAAAGCCATCAATGATTACTTGGCATGCCTTTAAGCAACCATGACATGAAATTCTCACGATTACGCGAGCATATTATGACTTTACCTTTACCCGAAAACTTTAGCACCAAACCCTCACCGCTGGTGACACTGTTCACCAATTGTCCTAAAAAACTACTGGATTGTTGTGTAGTCACAGAAATTTCATGGCGTAAACTGCTATCCCATGCAACCACATGGGCGTTATCAATAATAATGTCCTTGCCGGGTTCAACATCCAGCACAAAACTGGAGCCAAAACCCGACACCGCCAGCTTGCCAAACCCCGTCGCTTCACAGATAAAAAAACCGCCGGTTTGGCCAAACACGGCCGTGCCTAAACTTTGGGTGCGCACATTGAGACTTACGCCGCTTTCGGCAGCGACAAACGCACCATCAGTGATTCTGTAGCTGGTTGTGCCCACCTCTAAAACCTGTATTGCACCCGGAAGTGTCGGCGATAACAAACAATCGCCATCGCCATTTATGGCTTCGATATGTTGTTGAAAAAATGATTCCCCATTGGCAAACCGGCGCATCAAGGCACTGCCCAAACCGCCAGTCATCTTTCCTTTTAGCTCTAAAGTACTTTCCATCATCACCATGGCGTTGGATTCGCAATAAATTTTTTCACCCCGCAAGAGGCTAACATGTAAAAAGGGGTCAATGTCACCAGTTACTGTAAATTGTGCCATATTTCTCTCACCATTAAAAAAATTGGCTACCGACTTAAGCTGGAAAAGATAACATCCCTTAAAGGAATGTTATCTGTAAATTTGTCCCGCTTAAACTGGAAGCTAAAGAATTAACCATCCAAACAGTATACAATCAAATGTACAACTAAAAGGAGAAACGGCAATGGTCTTTAACGAAGCTGAAGGTGTGCAATATGAACTATTTGATATAAGAGAACTCGATGAAATGGCCGCGATGACGGCTGAAGCATTTGCTCGATATGAACCAGTTACTTCTTCATTGGGAATTCATTCAGAAGATTTTGTAGATTTTATAATGTAAGAACTTATTTAACATTCCAATATTTACCTTCCGTATCACGCATCGGTTGCACCGCCAATGAACCGTCTTCCACTTTAATTGTAATCGCTCCACTGTCAGCGCTATTTAGCCATTTCGCCTTTATTTGCTTGTAACGTGCCAAAACATCCCGATGAGGATGGCCAAATTGATTGCGATAACCAGATGGAATCAACACGTATTCGGGTTGAATAGCTTGCAAAAACTTAAGGGTGGATGAGGTTTTACTGCCATGATGGGGTGCTATTAACACATTGGCTTTTAAGTTATTGCCATAAGTCTCAACCAACCAGGATTCTGCCAAGGCCTCTATGTCACCCGTCAACAATACGTTACCCTGTTCAGACTGGATTTTTAGTACGCAGGAATTATCGTTTTCTGAAACAAAAGCATGATGCGGTGACAATAGAGTAAACCTGACTTTATCCCATGTCCAGGATTGTCCAGCCGCGCACATCACCGGCGAATAATCGCTTAACTGCCGCGGAACACTGGTTAGCACTTGTTCTACCGGTATGCCATGCATTAACGATACCGCACCGCCAATATGATCGTTATCGCCATGGCTAATAATTAATTTGTCAATCTTGCCTGCGCCTTGCAGTCGCAAGAAAGGCAATAGCACACTTTGTCCCAAATCGCTTTCGGTTGAAAATTTGGCGCCGGTATCATAAACCAGCCAATGATTTGCAGTTTGTACGACTGCGGACAAGCCTTGTCCGACATCCAGCAGGGTTATCTTGATATTGCCTGTTTCAGGTTTATTGGGTGCAGTAAAAACCAACGGCAAAAACATCACCAGGCTTAACCATCGCGAGGGCATACCAACCGGCGCAAGCAACAGTAAAATACCGGGTATGGCGAACACTAGCGCCCAAACTGAAGGCTGCGGATGATTTATTGTTGCAAACGGCAGTTCCGCCAAGCGGGCTAATAGCCACCATAAGCCTTGCAAGGTAGCCTCAACTATCATAAACAGCTTGTTTGCTATTAGCGGCGAAACAAACATCACCAAGACCGCCAGCAATGAGAAAGGCACTACCAGCAAACTGATGACCGGCACGGCAATAAAATTGGCCAGTGGCGAAATCAGGGAAACCTGTTGAAAAAAGAGCAGCAACAACGGCGCTAATCCCACTGAGGTCGCCCAATTGATTTTTATGATCTCAAGAACATAACCGGTTTTGCCCAAGCGTCCAGCTATCGCATAAACAATCACACTCACCGCAAGAAATGACAGCCAGAAGCCGGCTGATAAAACCGCCAGCGGATCAAATGCCAACACCGCAATCAGGGCAATGGCCAGTGTATTAAAGGGCCGGGTATTACGTTGAAGAACAATGGCGAGCATAACGATAGCGAGCATGATTACCGAGCGTTGTGCCGGCACTGAAAATCCCGCTAAGCCTGCGTAAAAGACTGCCGCCAGCATCGCCGCAACAGTGCCGGCTCTTTGCGGCGACCACGCCAGTAGTCCCGTCCAAGCCCACAGCTTGAGCGCCAAAAAATAAACCAGGCCGGCAACCAGGCCGACGTGAGAACCGGAAATGACCACCAGATGCGTCGTTCCCGTTTTTCGAAAAACGTCCCATTGATTGTGCGTGATGGTGCTGCCATCGCCTATTGTCAGCGCCTTAATCAGCGCAATATTAGGTTTGTCACTTAACGTTTGAGACAAGCGGTCGGTGATGCTTTGCCGCCAAACAGCCATACTGGTCCAGGCTGAATCGCGTCCCAGTAAAACAGGTTTTGGACTTGGCCGTATATAGCCAGTCGCACCTACGCCTTCGGTAAATAACCAGCGTTCATAAT